>NZ_JBEXUX010000007.1:0-212851 GCF_040629175.1 Embleya sp. NPDC005971
AGCCGCCGCCGGTGTAGGGGCTGTTGTCGGTGTACGAGGGCACCAACCGCTCGCGCAACGACGTCGGCGGCCGATCCCGATACCCGAACCGAGCCAGCGACCAGGCCCACCCGCGCGGCTCCGGACGTGCGGGCCCGGAGCTGCCGGGAGACTCCGCTGCCCCCTCCGGGGGGTGCTTTCGGGTCGGCTGATCGGTCGCCACGTCACTCGTCACCCGTGCATCGTATTGACGCGCGGACCGACCGGGGCGCGGCAAAGGGGAGGATGGCGCAGTGGAACACGAAGAGCAGAGCACTCAGGGCGGCGTACTCGTACTGGCCGGCACCCCCATCGGTGACGTGAACGACGCGCCCGCGCGGCTCGCCGTCGAACTCGGCACGGCCCAGGTGGTGGCCGCCGAGGACACCCGCAGGCTGCGCAGACTGGCCGGCGCGCTCGGTGTGGAGGTGCCCGGGCGCGTCGTGTCGTACTTCGAGGGCAACGAGGCGGCGCGCACGCCGGAACTGGTCCAGGCGCTGCGCGAGGGCAAGCGGGTGTTGCTGGTCACCGACGCCGGCATGCCGTCGGTGTCCGACCCGGGCTACCGGCTGGTGGAGGCGGCAGTGGCCGAGGACATCCGGGTGACCGCCGTACCCGGACCCTCCGCGGTGCTGACCGCGCTCGCGTTGTCCGGTCTGCCGGTGGACCGGTTCTGCTTCGAGGGGTTCCTGCCGCGCAAGGCGGGCGAGCGCGGGCGGCGGCTGGCCGAGCTCGCCGCCGAGCCGCGCACGATGGTCTTCTTCGAGGCGCCGCACCGGCTCGCCGAGTCGCTCGCCGCGATGGCCGAGGCGTTGGGCGCCGACCGCCGCGGCGCGGTGTGTCGCGAGCTCACCAAGACCTACGAGGAGGTCCGCCGGGACACCCTGGCCGAGCTCGCCGAGTGGGCGAAGCCGGGGGTGCGGGGCGAGATCACCGTCGTGGTCGCCGGCGCGCCGCCCGCCGACCCCTCGAAGATCGGCCCGGCCGAGCTGGTCGAGCGGGTGGCCGGGCGCGAGGCCGCCGGCCAACCGCGCAAGGAGGCCATCGCGGCGGTGGCCGCGGAGGTCGGCGTGCCCAAGCGGGTGGTGTTCGACGCGGTGGTCGCGGCCAAGAAGGGCTGACCCGCCACGCGTGGAGGCGGTTTGGGGACGCTGTGTGCGAGGACTGCAACGCAGCGTGTTCTCGTCGATTCGGGCCCGCGCGGATCGAGGTGGACGGACGGTCAAGCGCACGCAACGGGCAGGTACGGCACTGCACTCGATTGGGTGATGAGTCTTTCCGGTTATCCATATTCCGTGTTGGCGCCCGTCAAGGAACCGTATGTGCCGATACGGAAGGCCCCGTTCGGGCATTCCATGGATACCGGTCACGGGAAGCCCCCTGAACCAGTCGGTGGGCGCGCCCGTGTGAGGAGGTCGTCATGGAGAACCCGACGGTGGTGCACGAGTCCTACGCCTTCGTTTGTTTGTCGTGTGGTCGAGGGTGGGAGCGCGACTACGAGATTCACCACGCGACCGATCTGCACGGTTCGCGACTTTGCCGCTACTACTCGGAGGGGGCGTTGGTCCCGTCCCCGTTCACCAAGCCCGCCTGCGAGCACTGCGAGGGCACCCGCCTGCGCATACTCCCGGCCGGCCGGGTCACCTCGGTGACCCGCGGCTCCGGGGTCGGGCCCACCAAGGCGGTCAAGCCGGTCAAGCCGGTCAAGGTCGCGAAGGCCGACAAGGCGGCCGAGGTGCCCGCCCCGCGCGGGGCCTCGCGGTGGCACCTGCCGTCGCTGCACCGCTCCGCCTGAGCCCGCTCCGGGCCGCACGCCCGTCGTCGCCCGCCCCCGCCGATACTCGGGGGCGGGCGCCGTCACGCCGGCCGTAGGATTCCGGGTATGGCGGCCACTGGAACCACTGACATCACTGCGGGCGAGCGCGAGAAGGCGTTCTATGTCACAACGCCCATTTACTACGTAAATGACGCCCCGCACCTGGGCCACGCCTATACGACCGTCGCAGGCGACGTGCTCACCCGCTGGCACCGCCAGCGCGGCGAGAAGGTGTGGTTCCTCACCGGCACGGACGAGCACGGTCAGAAGATCATGCGCACGGCCGAGGCGAACGGCGTCACTCCGCAGGAGTGGTGCGACAAGCTGGTCACGGAGGCGTGGAAGCCCCTCTGGGAGCACTTGGAGATCGCCAACGACGACTTCATCCGCACCACCGAGAAGCGGCACACCGACCGGGTCCAGGAGTTCGTCCAGGACCTGTTCGACAAGGACGAGATCTACAAGGGCGGCTACGAGGGCCCGTACTGCGTGGCGTGCGAGGAGTACAAGGCGCCGGGCGACCTGCTCGACGGCGAGGACGGGCAGAAGTTGTGCCCGATCCACAAGCGCCCGGTGGAGATGCTCAAGGAGGAGAACTACTTCTTCAAGCTCTCCGAGTACGGCCCCCGCCTGCTGGAGTTCTACGAGGCCAACCCGGACTTCATCCAGCCGGCCTCGGCCCGCAACGAGGTGCTCCAGTTCGTCCGGCAGGGCCTGCAGGACCTGTCCATCTCGCGGTCCACGTTCGACTGGGGCATCCCGGTTCCGTGGGACCCCAAGCACGTCATCTACGTGTGGATCGACGCGCTCCTCAACTACGCCACCGCGGTCGGCTACGGCGCGGACGAGGCGAAGTTCGAGAGCACCTTCCCGGCGGATGTGCACCTGGTCGGCAAGGACATCCTGCGCTTCCACGCGGTGATCTGGCCCGCGATGCTGATGGCCAACAGCCTGCCGGTGCCCGGCCGGGTGTTCGCGAACGGCTGGCTGATGGTCGGCGGCGAGAAGATGAGCAAGTCGAACCTGACCGGCATCTCGCCGCAGCAACTCACCGACCACTTCGGGGTGGACGCCTACCGCTACTACTTCCTGCGGGCGATCCAGTTCGGCCAGGACGGGTCCTTCTCGTGGGAGGACTTCTCCGCGCGCTACACCTCGGAGCTGGCCAACGACTTCGGCAACCTCGCCTCGCGCGTGGCGGCCATGGTCGGCAAGTACTTCGACGGCACGCTGCCCGCCTCCACCGCCGACGGGGACGCCGAGGGCGCCCTGCACAGCGCGCTGATCGAGACCGTGTCGCTCGCCGACGACCGGGTCCGGGCGCTGGACTTCCAGGCCGGTCTGGACGCGGTGTTCGGCTACGTGAAGCTGGTCAACGGCTACATCACCGAGCAGGAGCCGTGGAAGGTGGCCAAGGACGACAGCCCCGAGGGGCGGGCGCGGCTGGCCACGATCCTGTACACCTCGGCCGAGTCGCTGCGCGCGCTCGCCGTGCTGCTCAACCCGGTGATGCCGGCGACCGCGCAGAAGTTGTGGGACTCGCTCGGCGCCGAGCCGGAGCTGGGCCCGCTGGCCGCGCAGCACGTGCAGGACGCGGGCCGCTGGGGGCAGTTGCCGGCCGGGGCGACGGTCACCAAGGGCGCGATCCTGTTCCCGCGCCTCGAAGAGAAGAAGGACGCCTGACCCTTGAGCAAGCGCAAGCGCCGGGACGGCGGAGCCCGCGACACCAGTGCGCCGCCCGCGCCCGAGCCACTGCGGGTGCCGGTGTGGGATGCCCACACGCACCTGGACCTGCAGGAGACGACGCCGGCCGAGGCATTGTCGGCCGCCGCCGCGGTCGGCGTCGACACGCTGGTCCAGGTGGGCATCGACGTGCCGTCCTCGGTGTGGGCGGCCGAGACCGCCGCCGCCCACGAGCGGGTGCACGCGACGGTGGCACTGCATCCGAACGAGGCGCCGCGGATCGTGCTCGGCGACCCGGACGGCTGGTCCGGGCAGCGTCGGGCGCCCGGGGGCGCCGAGGCCCTGGACGCGGCGATCGCCGAGATCGATCGGCTGGCCGCGTTGCCGCACGTGCGCGGGGTCGGCGAGACCGGGTTGGACTACTTCCGCACCGGCGACGAGGGCGTGGCCACGCAGCAGGAGTCCTTCCGCAGGCACATCGAGATCGCCAAGCGGCACCGCAAGCCGCTGGTGATCCACGACCGCGAGGCGCACGCGGACGTGTTGCGGATCCTGGCCGAGGAGGGCGCACCGGAACGGGTGGTCTTCCACTGCTTCTCGGGTGATGCGGAGATGGCGAAGACCTGCGCCGAACTCGGCTACGTGATGTCCTTCGCGGGCAACGTGACCTACCCGAGCGCGCAACCACTGCGGGACGCGCTCGTGGTCGCGCCGATCGACCTGCTCCTGGTCGAGACCGACGCGCCGTTCCTGACCCCGGTGCCCTTCCGCGGTCGGCCGAACGCGCCCTACCTGGTGCCGATCACCGTGCGCGCGATGGCCGAGGTCAAGGGCCTGACCGAGGACGAATTGGCCGCCGCGCTCGCGGCCAACGCCGAACGTACCTTCGCCCCCGCGTAGTTGCTCGCCGCGACCGCCCGTCCCCCGGACGACCGGGGGACGGGCGGCGCCCGGTCCGCGCCCGTGTACAGTCCGATGCTCGTCGGGTGGAACAGCGGCCCGGCCTCCGGAGAACACCCCCGGACCAGCCCCCTCGGAATCCCCCAGGAGCACCGTTGAGTCGTTCCGCCGGCTCCGCCCGCAGGCGCAACACCGCCCGGGCGGGTCGGGGCGGCAGTCGCCCCGGACCCTCGCTGCGCACCCTTGTTCCCCAGGCCCTCGTGGTCGCCGTCCTGGTCGGCGGCACCACGGCCTTCGTCGCCTACGACAAGACGGTGACGCTCGTCGTGGACGGCGAGGAGCGCACCGTGCACACCTTCGCCTCGGACGTCTCCGGGCTGCTCGGCCGTCAGGAGATCAAGGTCGGCGAGCACGACATCGTCGCGCCCGGGCGCAAGGCGAGCCTGGAGGACGGCGACCGGGTCGCGGTGCGCTACGGCCGACTGCTGACGATGACCGTCGACGGCCGACCCCAGCAGGTCTGGGTGACCGCGAAGTCGGTGGCCGAGGCGCTGGAGCAGGTCGGCGTGCGGGCGGACGGCGCGTACCTGTCGGTCTCCCGGGATCTGCCGATCGGTCGGCAGGGGCTCAACCTGGACGTGCGCACCGAGCGGGCGATCACCTTCCTGGTGGACGGCAAGACGATCCCGCTGCGGACCAACGCGCAGACCGTGCAGGCCGCGCTGGAGCAGGCCGGGATCTCGATAGGGCCGCAGGACCGGGTGGACACGCCGACCGACTCCTACCCCCAGCAGGGGCAGACCGTCTCGATCCTGCGGGTCACCGGCAGCACGGTGACCAAGGACGAGAAGATCCCGTTCAAGACCACGAAGCAGGACGACCCGACCCAGTACAAGGGGACCGACACGGTCGTCACCAAGGGTGAGACCGGCCTGCGTCAGATCACCTACTCGTACGAGACGATCAACGGGGTCCGGCAGGAGCCGCGCAAGGTCTCCGAGAAGGTGGTCAAGGAGCCGGTCAACCAGCTCATCAAGATCGGTACCAAGGAGATGCCCAACTCGGTGGCCGGGGCGGACCAGCTCAACTGGGGCGCGCTCGCGCAGTGCGAGTCGGGCGGCCGGGCCAACGTGGTGGACGCCTCGGGGACCTATCACGGGCTCTACCAGTTCGACGCGCAGACCTGGCAGTCGATGGGCGGTACCGGGGTGGCGAGTCAGGCACCGGCATCGGAACAGACATATCGGGCAAAGCTCATGTTCGTCCAGCGCGGGTCGAGTCCGTGGCCGCTGTGCGGCAGTAGGCTCTACTCGTGAGTGATCTTCCCGCGGGACCGGGACTGCTCGGTGCCGCGGACATCCGTGCGCTCGCCGAGGCCCTGGGTGTACGCCCGACCAAGCAGCTCGGCCAGAACTTCGTGATCGACGCCAACACGGTGCGGCGCATCGTGCGCACCGCCGGTGTGCGGCCCGAGGACGTCGTCGTCGAGATCGGCCCCGGACTCGGTTCGTTGACCCTGGCCCTCCTGGAGAGCGCCGCCCGCGTGGTCGCGATCGAGATCGACCCGGTGCTCGCCCGGCACCTGCCGACCACCATCGCGGCCCGGATGCCCGAACGGGCGGCCGACTTCGCCCTCGTGCACGCGGACGCGATGACGGTGACCGAGTTGCCCGGCCCGGCGCCCACCGCGCTGGTGGCGAACCTGCCGTACAACGTGTCCGTGCCGGTGCTGCTGCACATGTTGCAGACCTTCCCGTCGTTGGACCGGCTCCTGGTGATGGTGCAGTCCGAGGTGGCCGACCGGCTCGCCGCGACGCCCGGTGGCAAGGTCTACGGCGTGCCGTCGGTCAAGGCCGCGTGGTACGCCGACGTCAAGCGCGCGGGTGCGATCGGGCGCAATGTGTTCTGGCCGGCGCCCAACGTCGACTCGGGCCTGGTTTCGTTCGTGCGCCGCGAGCCGCCGAAGACCACGGCGACCCGCCAGGAGGTGTTCGCCGTCGTGGACGCCGCGTTCGCCCAGCGCCGCAAGACGCTGCGGGCGGCCCTGGCGGGGTGGGCCGGCTCCCCCGCGGGTGCCGAGCAGGCGCTGCGCGCGGCCGGGATCGATCCGCGCACGCGCGGCGAGGCACTGGGTGTCGAGGCGTTCGCCAGGATCGCCGAGCACCGCCCCGACCCGACCGGTCGCACCTCGCCGGGCGAAGCCGCCGAGGCCGCGCCGAACGAACCCGGCGATCGCCCGAACGAGCCCCGCGACTGACCCGCGACGGAGGGGACGCTGCCGCCGTCGATACCATCGGCGACGGTGCCGGGGAGTTCGCACGGCACCCGTCCGAAGAGGCCTGGCAGGGCCACGAAGGAGTTCCACGCGCCGTGTCTTCCGTCACCGTCAGTGTTCCCGCGAAGGTCAATCTGCAGCTCGCGGTCGGTGGGGTGCGGCCGGACGGCTTCCACGAGCTGGTCAGCGTCTTCCACGCCGTGTCCCTGTACGACGAGGTCACCGTCACGCCCGCGGATCGGCTGAGCCTGACCTGCGAGGGCGAGGACATCGACGAGGTCCCGCTGGACCACGGCAACCTGGCCGCGCGCGCGGCGATCCTGCTGGCCGACCGGCTCGGCCGTGAGCCGAACGTGCGGATCCACATTCGCAAGGGCATTCCGGTCGCGGGCGGGATGGCGGGCGGCAGTGCGGACGCGGCGGCGACGCTGCTCGCGTGCGACACGTTGTGGCGCGGCGACACGCCTCGGGAGATGTTGCGCCGGTTGGGCGCGGAGTTGGGCAGCGATGTGCCGTTCTCCGACCTGGGCGGTACCGCGATCGGCACCGGGCGCGGCGAGCGGCTGGCCTCGGTGCCGACCACGGCGCGGTTCCACTGGGTGTTCGCGCTGGCCGACGGTGGGCTCTCCACGCCGGCCGTGTACGGCGAGTGCGACCGGTTGCGCGAGGTGGCGGGCGTGCGGGTCGAGCGGCCCGCGCCGCGTGAGGAGCTGATCGCCGCATTGCGCGCCGGCGACGCGTACGCGCTGGGCGCCGGCCTGGTCAACGACCTGCAACCGGCGGCCCTGTCGCTGCGGCCCGCACTGGCCGCGACGCTGGCCGCGGGGATGGCCGCGGGGGCGGTCGGCTCGTTGGTGTCCGGGTCCGGGCCCACGTGCGCGTTCCTGGCGCCGGACCGCGATACCGCGCAGGTGGTGGCCGAGCGGCTGATCGAATCGGGCACCTGCCGGGCCGCGCGGGTGGCGTTCGGCGCGGTGCCCGGGGCCCGGGTGTTGCCGCGTCGGGTCGTTCCGGTGGAGCGCGAGAACACGGTGTAGCGCGGACCGTTAGAGTTGGTCGAATGCGAGCGTTGCGGTATGGCGGTTCGGTCTGATGGCGAACCTGGTCAATCTTGAGTCAGTCGGCAAGGCGTATGTCATGCGCACCCTGCTCGACGAGGTGTCCCTCGGCGTCGCCGAAGGCGACCGGATCGGGGTCGTGGGCCGCAACGGGGACGGCAAGACCACGCTGATCCGGGTGATGGCCCAGCGCGAGCCGGTCGATTCCGGCCGGGTCACCCACGTGGGTGGGCTCAGCCTGGGCATCCTGAGCCAGCAGGACGACCTCGATCCGGCGGCGACCGTGCGCCAGGAGATCGTCGGGGACCGTCCGGAGCACGAGTGGGCGGGCGACGCGCGCATCCGCGACGTGCTGACCGGGCTGTTCGGCGGGCTGGCCATGCCGGGCTTCGAGAGCGGCATCGACTCGGTCATCGGCCCCTTGTCGGGCGGTGAGCGACGCCGGATCGCGCTGGCGAAGCTGCTGATCGAAGAGCACGACCTGATCATCCTGGACGAGCCGACCAACCACCTCGACGTCGAGGGCATCGCGTGGCTGGCCGGCCATCTCAAGACCCGGCGTTCCGCGCTGGTCGTGGTCACCCACGACCGCTGGTTCCTGGACGAGGTCTGCACCCGCACGTGGGACGTGCAGGGCGGCAGGGTGCACGACTACGAGGGCGGCTACTCGGCGTACGTGCTGGCCCGGGCCGAGCGCGAGCGGATCGCGAGCACCGAGGAGACCAAGCGGCAGAACCTGGTCCGCAAGGAGCTGGCCTGGTTGCGGCGCGGCGCGCCCGCACGTACCTCCAAGCCCAAGTTCCGGATCGAGGCGGCGAACGAGCTGATCGCGGACGAGCCGCCGCCGCGCGACACCCAGGCGCTGCGCGGCTTCGCCAACGCGCGGCTGGGCAAGACCGTCTTCGAACTGCTCGACGTGCGGATCGAGGCGGGCCCCAAGACGCTGCTGGAGCACCTGACCTGGAACCTGGGCCCGGGCGACCGGATCGGCCTGGTCGGGGTCAACGGCGCGGGCAAGACCTCGCTGCTGCGCGCGCTCAAGGACGCGGCGTACGAGGAGAAGCAGCCGGCCGCCGGCAAGGTCGTGGTCGGTCGTACCGTCAAGCTCGCCTACCTCTCCCAGGAGGTCGCCGAACTCCCGGCCACGCTGCGGGTCCTGGAGGCGGTGTCGCAGATCCGCGAGCGGGTCGAGATCGGCAAGGGCAAGGAGATGACGGCCGGTCAACTGTGCGAGCAGTTCGGCTTCACCGGCGAGAAGCAGTGGACGCCGGTCTCCGACCTGTCGGGTGGCGAGCGGCGCCGGCTCCAGTTGTTGCGGTTGTTGATGGACGAGCCGAACGTGCTGTTCATGGACGAACCGACCAACGACCTGGACATCGAGACGCTGACCCAGCTCGAGGACCTGCTGGACGGTTGGCCCGGTTCGCTGGTGATCGTCAGCCACGACCGGTACTTCATCGAGCGCACCACGGACACCGTGCTCGCGCTGCTGGGCGACCGCACGTTGCGGATGTTGCCGGGCGGCATCGAGGAATACCTCAAGCGTCGCCGGGACGCGGTCGAGGCGGGGGCAACCGCCGCGCCGACCCGGCGCGGTGGCGGCGACACCCGAGCTGCGAAGAAGGAACTCCAGCGGGTGGAGCGGCAGTTGTCCAAGCTGGCGGATCGGGAGAAGAAGGTGCACGACGGCCTGGCCGAGCACGCCACCGACTTCGACAAGGTCTCCACGCTGGACGCCGAACTGCGCGCGATCCGGGACGAGCGGGACGAGTTGGAGATGCGCTGGCTCGAACTCGCGGAGGAGACCGAGTAGCGCGGGCCGCGGCCTTGGCGGCGGCCGGAGGCGGCTTCAACGAGCCGATGTTTCGGGTGATGCGGGCCGCGATGGTTCATCCGATCGATACCCGGAGCAGGGCCGATCCGAGGGTTACCCCGTACCCATCGGTCACATCGGCTATGTAGTCTGGGGACACTGATACGGGTGTGCCGCGATGCGCCGCCTCGGCAAACGGGGCAACGTGCGGCGCGTTGGTAACTAGCTGCGTGGTGACGGGGTGAGGTATCGGCTCCACGCACGGGGGAGTGTGGCAGATGCTCATAGCGGATATCGGGGACGGCGGACCCACGGGGGTCTCCGCGTCGGACATGCAGGCGATGTCCGCCGGGCTGGAATCGATGCGGCAGTTCCAGAAGGACGTCCAGCGTGCTCTGGACGACCTCGACGCGTCCACGGCGGCACCGCACAAGCTGGTCGACAACCGCGTCGAACTCGACGCCTCGGGCAACTTCGGGGAAGCGATCAGGCTGTGGTCGGCGTACGTCGACGTGCGTTCGGAGCTGATCGACCTGTCGACCCAGCTCAAGCGCCAGATCGAGGCGATGCAGATGACCATCCAGTACGTGCAGGGCACGTACGAGGGCAACGAGGCGGAGTTCACCGCCAAGTACAAGTCACTGCAAGAGGACTACGCGAACAACGTGCCGGCTCCCGCACCGCCGGCGAAGAAGCCCTGAGCGGCTCGAGATTCGACGTGACGGGAACTACGGGGACGGGGTGACGACATGCTGGATGGCGGTGGCGGTGGCGGCGGGTGGGGAAGCGGACCCACCAACTTCGAGGACTTTTCGCACGAAGCGCTGAAGGGCATGATCGACGGCGCACGACCTGCCGAACTGACGGCATCGGGTAAGGCGTTGCTCGATGCCAAGGAGACGCTGGAGACGCTGACGACGGCGCTGGAGACGCGGATCAGTCGTCTCGAGTGGACCGGCAAGTCGGCGGAGAGCTTTCGCGAGTGGACCGGCAAGGTCATGGTCGCGACCCGTAAGTTCGCCCAGCACTCGGGCGCGGTCGGCACCGCGATGGACCACGCGGGCAGCGAGCTGAGCTTCGCGCTGCTGACCATGCCGGAGGTGCCGGCGAACGCCAAGATGATCGTGGACAGCAACGGCGACAAGCGGCTGGTCTGCCAGCCGGGGGACACCCCGGACAAGAAGGCGATGGTGGCCTCCGCCAAGACCGAGCTGGAGAAGGCGCGTCAGGAAGCCATCCGCCGGATGGAAAGCCTGAGCAGCACCTACACGGTGACCACCGAGACGTTGGCCAAGGCGCCGGCGGTCGACTTCCCGCCGCTGCCCGCGCTGCCGACCGTGTCGCACGGCGGTGGCGGCGGGACGACCAACGGCGGTCGTCGGACCTCGAATTACTCGACGGTCAAGACCGGCGTGGGCAAGGACGGCGGCACGCTGATCCCCGGCCACGGTCCCTCGGGCGACGGCGGCACGAACCAGGTCGACGGCTCGGTCGGTCCGGGCGGCGTCGGTTCGGTCGCCGGCGGTGCCGGCGGCGGCGGGTATGTGCCGCCGAAGGACACCGGGTTGCTCGGCACGGGCCCGTTCCAGAACGGCCCGGCGACGTTGCCCGATCCCGGTCCGATCGCTCCGGGGCAGGGTCCTGTCGGCACGCCCCCCGGTGGTCAGCAGGGGCTGCCCAACGGACTGCCGATGTTCCCCGGTGGCAAGACCAACGCATTCCCGCCCAGCGGCAAGACGGGTGGCTTCCCGCCCGGCAAGTCCGGTGGTTCGAAGGCGCAGTTGACCTCGAATCCGCTGAACAACGGGCGCGGTCCCAACATGACCTCGAACACCGAGGGTCTCACCGGAGGCAAGCCGACCGGGCGCGGCCCGACCGGCGGCGGCACCGGCCAGAACAACCCCCCCGGCACCGGCCCGCGTGGCGGCGCCGGCGGTCGGCGGTTCACCGGGCAGAGCGGTGGCGTGGTCGGCGGCACCCCGCGTACCGCAGGCGCCTCGGGCCAGTTCTCCTCCGGCGGCAGCGGCCTGGCCGGTCGGCCCGGAGCGGGCGCGGGCAGCCAGGTCGGCGGTGCGCGCGGCGCGGGCATGCGCGGCGGCGGTGGGATGGGCGCGGGCGGCGGTCGCGACGAGCGCAACCGGCGGCAGCGCGCGGACTACCTGCACGAGGAGGAGGAGACGTGGACGGGCAACCGGACGTCGGCTCCGCCGGTGGTGGACTGACGGGTGACCGCGTGACCGCAATCGGGCGGGGCGGCGACTGCTCCGGGTGAGCGCGGTCGGACACCGTTGATCCGGCAGGGATTCGGAATCGGCTCCATTCGCGATCTTCGCGAGTGGGGCCGATTCGTCGTATCGCGGTGATGATCCGTGGTGCCGCGTGGTGTTGCCGCGGCGATGCTCGTGGTGTTGCCCGGCTCCGGCCGGGCGTTCGAGGTTGCTCGGGAGACTCGACACGTGCCCACCTCGGGGTGTGTGGTGGGCGGGCATGGCGCGATGACGGCCGGGAAACGGGCCGGGAAAGCCTCGACGATTACCCGGTGATCCTTTGTGGACACGGAAAAGGCGAAGTTGCGGGTGTTTGGGCAAAACCGCGACGGGGGCCGAAGGTGGGCCTTACGCTGAATCCCGAGTGCCGGTGGTTGCCTGCGCGGCTGTTGGTCCGAGCGATACGCCTGGGCCACAAGTGACGGGGCGACTGTGGGACCACCGGGGTCGTGGGGGTAATTGGGGCAGTCGCGTACGACCGCCGGGGTGGGCGTGGTGCGATGGGGGCGCTCACCCGTATCGGTGTGTCGGTGCCGCGTGTGGTCGGTGCACGATCCATGCCGATCACGCTGCACCTGACCAAGGGGGGCTTGATGGGTCGGAGTTCAGCAGCGACGGAGAGTTCGGGAGCGGGTCTGCGGACCCTGGTCGTGGGGGCCGGGTCGGCGGGCAGCGCGTTGGCGCGAGATCTGTTGCGGACACCCGATTTCGGGTTGTGCCCGATCGGATTTCTCGACGACGACCCCGACAAGGACGGGATCCGGGTCGCCGACGCGGACAACCCACAACATCTGCTTCCGGTCCTGGGCGGTCTTGCCGCCCTGACCGATGTGGCACTGGAGCATGGCATCGAGGTGGTCGTGCTGGCCATCCCGGGGCTGCCGCACGAGGAGTTTCGCAAAGTGGCCGCCGGCGCCGCCGCGATCGGCGCCGCCGTACGGTATCTGCCGTCCTTCCTGGTCGCGTTGCGGCGCGACGTGGTCGGCAGCGACATGCGCATGCTCGACGTCAACCGACTGATCGGGCGGCAGGAACTGCACGTGGTCTCGGCGTCGGTGCGCGAGGTGATCGCGGGCCGCCGGGTGCTGATCACCGGCGCGGGCGGGTCGATCGGCAGTGAGTTGTGCCGGCAGGTCTACGGCTTCGGGCCGAGCCGGATGTACATGCTCGACCATGACGAATCCAACCTGCATCGTCTCCAACTCGACGTGTGGGGCGAGGCGTTGCTCGACGACGAGACGCTGGTCATCGCGGACATCCGGGATCGGCCGCGGATCGAACAGCTCTTCCACGACCTCAAGCCGGAGGTGGTCTTCCACGCCGCCGCGCACAAACACCTGCCGTTGCTCGAACGGCATCCGTGCGAGGCGGTCAAGTCCAACGTGCTGGGCACGGAGAACCTGGTTCGGGCCGCGCTCGACGTGGGGGTCGAGCGTTTCGTGCTGATCTCCACGGACAAGGCGGCCGACCCGGTCTCGGTACTCGGCGCGACCAAGCGGCTGGCCGAGTTGATCGTGCAGGCGAACACGCAGGCGCCGGGGGTGTTCGCCGGTGTCCGGTTCGGCAACGTGCTGGGCAGCCGCGGCTCGCTGCTGTCCGTACTGGCCGAACAGCTGCGCGCGGGCGGCCCGGTCACCGTCACCCACCCGGACGTCACCCGGTTCTTCATGACCATCGAGGAGGCCGTGGGGCTGGTCCTGGAGGCAGGGAGGATGGCCCAGGGCGGCGAGATCTTCGTGCTCGACATGGGCGAGCCGGTGCGGATCGTGGACTTGGTGCACAAGTTCGCCGAACAGGTGAACCTGCCGAACGTGCCGATCCGCTTCACCGGCCTGCGGCCGGGCGAGAAGCTCAACGAGGCACTGTTCTCGTCCGCAGAGGAACGCCTGCCCACCGAACATCGGCGGATCCAGGCGACCGTGCCGCCAGGGCAGGCGTTGGACGCGGTGGTGCGGCTGCCGGAGCTGTACGACGCGGCGGCGGTGAACGACACGAACGCGGTGCGGGCGCTTTTGTCCGAGCTGCTGCCGGGCTACACCACGCCGGAGCCGGCCGGGGCCGAGGTGTTGTCGGCGCCATATCCGGACGACTTCTAGGCATATTCGAACGACTTCCGGACGTACTCGAACGACTTCCGGATGTATTCATACAACCGCCGGATGGTTTCCTGCCATCCGGTGGGCGGTAATCGCGTGACCGGTGGGGCGACGGGCGCAGTACGGTGGCCATGAGGCCCCTGTGCTGCGAAAGGCGGATCCTCCATGATCGACCCCGAACTGAGGACGGCTCTGGACGCGATGCTCGGCGATCCGGAGCACTGGGTGCACGTGGGCACGGTGACCCCGACGGGGGAGCCGCACGTGACACCCGTGATGCTCGCGTACGACGACGAGTACCTCTACCTCAGCCTCACCGGCCGCACCAAGAAGGCGAACCTGGAGCACGACCCGCGCGTGTGCCTGTCGATGGCGCGGGACGGCGACATCGCGCACGTCATCGTGTGGGGCGAGGTGACCATGCGCGAGGACGAGTGGGCGCAGGAGCGCTGGGAATTCGCGATGCGACACATCCTGGGCGAGGCGGGTCTGGCGCAACAGCGCCGCCCGCTGTCGCGGGAGGGCACCAGCCTGGGCGTGGTCACGCCGAAGCGATGGCGGGTCTTCGGTCTCGGATTGGGCCCGGGGCCCGGTTCGTGACGGGCCGGCCTCGGCCGGGGGATCAGCCGCGCAGGGCCTCGTCGTCCTCGCGGTGGATCTCCGCCTGCGCGAACAACACCGAGGCCACGTAGCAGGGCAACGCGATCAACGCGGCGACGAGCACGACGTCCTCCGCCCTCAGCAGGCTCGTGGCCACTCCGAGCAGTGCGAGGGCCAGTGGCAACAGCCTTCGCCAGATCACCAGTTCATGCATCCGAGCGACCCGCCCGGCCTGCACGAGCACGCCACCACCAACCACGGCCACGAAACCGATCGCGAGCAACTCCACAGCAGTAAAACGGCCTTCCGCCAACCACGCCGACAGGGAAGCCTCCAGCAAACCAGAACTCCCGCGCGTGTGCCCGCCGATCCCGATCAAGGGCTGTCCGCGATCACTGGTCCACTCGGGTTCGTGCGCACAACTCCCGTACTGCCGCCGCCGAGGCGGAGCCGGGCTCGGCGGCGTAGACGACGAGCAGCTTCTCCGGTGTGTCGAACGGTTGCAGCGTCTCGTAGTTCAGCATCAGCGGTCCCGCCGTGGGGTGCAGGATGCAACAGGAGCCGTGCGCGCGTTCGAGAACGTCCTGTGCCGACCAGAGTCGGCGGAAGTCCGCACTGATCGAGAGCAGTTCCCGAATGTGCGCGGCGAGCGCCGGATCGTGCGGGCGATTGCCGACCTGGGTGCGCAGAAATCCCACCACCTCCCGGGCCTTGGCCTCCCAGTCCGCGTACAACAACCGCGAGCGTGGGTCGCCGAAGACCAGCCGGCCGATCAGGCGACGAGGAGCGGGGATCTCGGCGAAATCGAGGAACACCTCGACCGCCGGACGATTCCAGGCCAGCAACAGGCCGTTGCGACCGACCAGGTAGGCGGGCGTGTCGGCGAGGGAGTCCAGGATCGACTGCACGCTCGGCCGTACTCCGGTGCCCGCGTCCGCGTCGACCTTCGCATCCGCACCGCGTGCGGCGCCGGACCGGGCGAGGGCGAACAGATAGCGGCGCTCGCCCGACGTCAACCGCAGCGCGCTCGCGACCGCCTGCAGGACGGTGTCCGACACCCGCGAAGCCTGGCCGCGTTCCAGCCGGATGTAGTGGTCGAGGCTGACGGCCGCGAGCGCGGCCACCTCCTCGCGTCGCAGGCCCGCCACCCGGCGAGGGCCCTGCTCGGCCAGTCCCACATCCTCGGGACGCAGGCGGGCCCGACGGGACACGAGGAAGTCGCGTAACGCGGCGCTGGGATCCACGCCGTCAGTATTCACACTGGGCGAACACCCGGTAAGAGAGCGAAAGTTGTCCCGCTCATTCACTTTCGGAGGGTCCGTTCCCGCTGCGCCGGGCGCGGGCGAGGAACGACCGTCCTCGCCTGTACCGGTGCGCGGGAGGGTGAGCCGGGTCAGCCGCCCTGGCCGGCGCTGCCCATGGGGCCGACGGTGACGGGGGAGCCGGAACCGTCGGTGACGGGGAGGGTGGCGGCGCCGGGCCAGGGGATGTCGGCGGCCTTGGTCTCGCCGGGCGGGGTCACGAGCAGGCCGGTGATGCGGACGCCGGAGCCGCCGGAGTCGTTGTCGGGGTAGTGGATGCCGAACGAGATGGACGTACTGCGCTTGAGGACGATCGGGAAGACCGGCTCGTTGGTGCGCTTGGCCGACAGCGGGCCCTGGCTGGTCTTGAGGTCGATACCGGCGAATCCGAGCATCGAGCAGTCGCCGGCGAGGTTGTTGAGGGTGACCACGACGGTGCGGTCGCCGTCGCCGTCGATGGTGGCGTCGTCCGCGAGGAAGCTCAGGTCGTCGGTACGGCACTTGGCGGGACCGCCGCTGTTGCCGGAACCGGAACCGGAACCGGATCCAGACCCGGAACCGGTCCTGGTGGACTTGTTCGGTGTGACGGAGGTGGTGCTCCCGGCGGAGTCCTTGGTGGAGGTCGTGCTCCCGGTGGAGCCGCCCCCGCCGGCCTGGCCGCCGGTGGTGGCCGCGGCGGGCGGGGCCACGGGGTTTCCGGCGGCGGGTGCGCCCTGTGCGGCGGGGGTGTTGCCCTGTGCGGCGTTGCCCGAGTCGGTGCCCTGGCATGCCGTCATCATCATCGCGCCGCCGACGACGGCGGCGGAGAGGAGGAAGGCCCTGCTGCGGTTCCCGAACATGAACGACCCCTTGGTATGTGGTGATTGAAGCCCGGAGCCGGTTGGGCTCCGCGGTGCTTGCTCGATCACTATGGCGAGGTCGCGGACCGGGAAGATATGGGAGTCGTCGTACCACGACGGCGCTGTCACAGGCCGGTGACATGGTCACCAAAGGGAACGACGAAGGCCGGCGCGCCCCCGTTCCACGCTGCGGCAACAGCACGTTTGCCCTGGTGACACCCCTCGCGGCCGTGGCCGGCGGACGGTGTTACAACAGTCCCTCGTGCGGATTCGGCCATGTCGGGGGACATGCATGGCGAACTCGGGTCCCCACGGGCGGGGTTGCATCGGGCCGAGGCCGAGTTCCCGGTGGTGTGCCGGGGAACCACCCGCCCGAGAGCGGTGGTTCGAGGGCTGCCCGGCCCACGCCGGTGACCCACGACCACGCGTAACAGCGCGGCCGGGTCGACATCCGACACGAAGACGACCGTCCCTTCGTTCCCACCTGGCGTCAGGACGGGCGCGCGAGGTACGCCGTCTTGGAGTCGGGCGAGAAGCCGCACGCTCGGTAGAACGCGTGAGTGGCGGGCTCGCGCGAACCCGTCAGCAACATCGCCTTGTAGCAGCCCGCGTCCCACGCGGCTCGGAGCGTGCCGGCCACGACCTGCCTGCCCAGACCCGAGCCCCGCAGGGTCTCTTCGACGACGACGTTCTCGACGACCGCGTACGGCGACGCGGATCGGGTGAGGTTCGGGATCACGTTCAGGTACGTCGTGGCGACGACGAGCCCATCGGCTTCGAGTACGTGGATGTGCAGGCCGGGCGAGTCCAGAATCTGCGCGAAGGCCGCCGCGTCGGACCCGTCCCGCAGAACCGGGTCCTCCGGGTGCAGTTGCCGGTAGAGACGCAGGACGGCTTCGAAGTCCCCGGACACGGCCTCGCGGAAGAGAATCATGGCCGCACGCTACGCGGCGACCGCCCGGCGGGAGACGATCAAGGACCCACCGGGCGCCTCACCGGACCCGGGCGGTGTTCGTGCTCGTGGTCGACGAGACCGGTGACGCGGAACGGTTGTACAAGTTTCGTGGGTGGCATCTCGGCTCCCGGGGCGCGGAGAGGGGGATCAAAAGTGTGGGGTCGGTGCGCCGTAGCGTGGTTTGCAGGTGGTGCACGGGATGGGGCGGCCCTCCCGATCCTCGCCGCGCCAGCCGTGTTGGCAGCCGCAGGCGGGGGACGGGGGCTCGGGCTGCGGGTCGCCGCTCACGGATCGGCGGAACGTCTCGCGCATCACGGTGTGTATTTCGATCGCCTCGTCGAGGCGGTAGAGGAGCACGGCCAACGGTGAGCGGATTCCGGGGCCGGTGAGGGGTCCTCGGGTGCGGATGGTGTCGGCGAGGTCGTGGATCAGGATGTCTCGGTTGGTGCGTCGGGCGAGTTTGAGGGCGACGCGGTGCAGGCCGGGCATCAGGAATTCGTGCGACTCGGGCGGGAGTTGTTCGACCAGGACCTTCGCCGCTCGAAACGACGCGTTGTCCGGCGGGCTCGCGCGGGAGGGAGTGGGGGGAGACCCCGTTCCTTCCCTGATAGAGGTAACCACAGGGAGCGGCTCATCCGGATGAACCGTTGAGGCGCTGTGGTGAGCGGTCGAGCGCCTGCGGGTCGTGTTCGGCGAAGGGCTCAACGGCTCATCCCGGTGAGCGGTTGAGTCGACGCTCAACGGTTCATCCGGATGAGCCGTCGAGGGCAGCAGCAGGGCGTACTCGCTGAACGACGAGCTGCCGTCCCCGAGTCGATGGCCGCGGTGGACCTGGAGCAGGAGCCCACGCTGCCGCAACGTGTCGAGTGCGCGACGAACGGTGGAGAGGTGGAAGCCACCGTCGGCGGCGAGTATGGCGTGCGTGACGCGGATACCGGTGCCGTCGGACTTCGCGTGGGATGCGAGCAACAGTGCGAACAGCAGCAGCGTTCGCTCGATCCCCGGATCACCCCGCACGACCTCCTGCCACCTGGCGCGACGCGCATATGGGGGAATCGTGGCGGGATCGGTGGTCGGGGAAGAGAAGTTCAGGCATGCTTGGGCTTGAGGATGCGCCGGTACCACGGCGTTGCCTTTCTGTCGGTTCGCTGCCTTACAGCGAGTTGACCGGCGGCGATCACCTTCTGAGGGGTGATCGCCGCTTTCCGTAGTCGAACCGTAACGGCCGTTTAATCGCCGATGCCCAACTTTCACCCGATCGAGCGACCAACCGTTTTTTGACGCCCCGTCACCGGTATCCCGGCGGATACGTCCCCCGAGCGGACGCGCTTCGACGAATCACCCTGGCAGCGCGCTGAGTTCGAGCCTCGACCCATCGCAAGGTCAGCGGGGCCGGGCGAGTCGAACGCCGCAGGCGCCCCGAAGGCGATCCGATCCGGAGCCTCGGCCACCGACACCCAGGCCCGGTACAACAGCGCGACCCGAGGCGGCACTTCGCGGATGTCGTGCATCGCGCCGAGTGCGATGGCCGAGGCGGCGGCACCACTCGTGAGCGCACCGACGTCCCGGGTTCGCACACAAGTGCTGCGGGCCGTCGCGCCGCCGGGGGCGAAGAACCGGGCCGCGGCGCCCCGTTCCGCCGTCTTGTACTGCCGGGCCGCCATCTCCGGCGTGATCGCGATGTTCTCGCCGAGGTTGACCGGGGCGGCCATCGCCCGACCGGACTTCGGCACGATCGCGCCGGCCCGCTACGGCGAGGATTGGGGCGCGTATCGAGTCGTGATCCATGTGCGGAATGTGCCTTCGTGGCACGGTCCGATCGACGGTCTTACGTGACGCGAGTGCAACCGACCGATCCGGATCGGGAGTTCATCGAGTCGTACCTGCCGATCGGCGATTACGGCCCGTATCCCGAGCGACTGCGGCAGCAGTTCGAGGGCGTGATCCGGCGGTGATCCGGGTCAAAGACCTCGTCAGGACCACCCGATGATCACGACTCGATGTGCCCCCCGGGCGCCGCGCCGAGGTGCCGGACGCCAAGGGTGGGCAGGAGTCGAGTCAACGGTCGACCAGCCGTGGCCGCAGGGCCGCACCCGTGGATTCCGCGGCGGTGTCGTCGGTGCCGACCGGGCCGCGCGGAAGCATCCGGTCCAGCCACCTCGGCAGCCACCAGTTGGCCCGGCCGAGGAGCGTCATGGTCGCCGGTACCAGCACCATGCGTACGACCGTGGCGTCGATGAAGATCGCGGTGGCCAGGCCGAGTCCGAACATTTTGATGGAGGGATCATCGGCGACGGCGAAGGACAGGAAGACCGCCACCATGATGAGGGCGGCCGAGGTGATGATCCGGGCGGTGCCCGCGACGCCCTCGACGATCGCCGTGCCGTTGTCGCCGGTGCGCAGGTACTCCTCGCGTACGCGGGAGAGGAGGAACACCTCGTAGTCCATCGACAGGCCGAACAGGATGGCGAAGAGGAACATCGGGATGAACGACACGATCGGAACCGTCGCTTCCAGCCCGATCAGTGCGCCTCCCCAGCCCCACTGGAAGACCGCGACCATGATGCCGTAGGCCGCGCCGATGCTCAGCAGGTTCAGCAGTACCGCCTTGAGCGGTACGAGTACCGAGCGGAAGACCAGCATCAGCAGCAGGAACGACATCGCCAGCACGGCGGCGACGAGCACCGGCAGGCGTTGGCTGGTGCGTTGGCCCACATCGGACAGGCTCGCGGCGGCGCCGCCGACGTGGGCCCTGGCCGGGCCGTGCCCGATCGCCGCGGGCAGCACGTCGGTGCGCAGCCGGGCGATGGTGTCGGTCGTGGCCTTGTCCTGGGGGCTGGTGGTCGGGAACACCACGAGGGTCGCGATGCCGGTGGCCCGATCGACATGCGTCGGCGCGACGTATGCGATGCCCGGATCCGCCGCGACCGTTGCGACGAGTCGGTCCAGCACTCCCGGATCACCGGCGGGGTCCGCGGCGATGACGAGGGGACCGTTGGTGCCCGGGCCGAACCCTTCGGCGACGAGGTCGTACGCGCGGCGCTCGGTACGGCTGTCGGGCAGTGAGCCGTCGTCGGGCAGGCCGACGCGCAGGCCGAGTACGGGCAGCGTCGCGGTCAGCAGCAGCCCCGCCGCGCCGACCGCGTACGGCACCGGGTGCCGGCTGACGTGCCCGATCCAGCGCCGCCACCCGGCGGCGGGGGCGGCGCCCGCCGCCGGGTCCCGCCGCCGTGCGAGTCGGCCCGGCTTCCTGGTCTGCAGAGCCCGGCTGATCCGGCCGGCCCGGGCCAGGCGTGGGCCGGCGGCGCCGAGGAAGGCCGGCAGCAGCGTCACCGACGCGACCACCATGATCAGAACGACGATCGAGACGGCGAACCCGCCGACCGTCATGAACGGCACGTTCGCGACCGCCAGGCCGAGGATCGATACGACGACGGTGCCGCCGGCGAAGACCACGGGCCTCCCCGCCGTGGCCACCGCTCGCCCCGCCGCCTCGCGGGGATCGAGCCCGCGCGCAAGGTATTCCCGGTGCCTGGCGAGCACGAACAGCGCGTAGTCGATGCCCACTCCGAGCCCGACCATGCTGCCCAGGACAGGGGCGAAGGTCGGGACGTCCGTCACCCCCGCCAGTAGCGTCATCGTGGCAACCCCGACGGTCAGCCCGAAGACCGCCATGCCGATCGGCAGCGCGGCGGCGACGAGCGAACCGAACGCCAGGAACAGGATCGCGGCCGCGGCGAGGATGCCGATCAACTCGCTTGCGCCGCCGTCGGGGTCGGAGAAGGCGTAGAAGAGGTTCCCGCCCATCTCGATGCGCAGGGGCAACTCGGCGCGCAGCCGGTCGCCGAGACCGACGAGGGCGTCGAGGTCCTCGGCCGACAGCCGGCTCTGGTCGGGGTACTGCACCCGGACGACCGCGATCCGCCCGTCGGCCGAGACAGGCCCGCCGCGCACGGCGGCGTCCCCGCCCGCGTCGAGCGCCCCCACCGGGTCGCTCGTACCGAGCACGTGCGGCAGCCGCTCCACCTCGCTCTGCAGCCGCGTGAGAGCGGTGCGCGCGCTGCCGTGGTCGAAGAACGTCGCACCGCTGTCGAGCGGGGTGACGACCACCTGGGCGGTCATCCCCTCCTGACCGGTGCCGGCCCGCTCGATCAGTTCCGCGGCCCGTTGGGAGTCCAGTCCCGGAGCGGTCATCGAGTCCGCGGTCCGCCCGCCGAAAGCGATCGCGGCGAGTACGGCAAGCGTGGCGGCGATCAGCCATGCCGCGATCACCCGCCAGGGATGGCGGGCGGCGCTTGCGCCCACGAACAAGAGGGCTTTCGAGAGCATCGGGTCCTCCAACCACCTCGCCGGCCGTCCTTGTACGGCCGCCGATGACGAGGCTCGTTGCCACGGCGCTCCGCGGCATCGGCCGGCGGGCCGCGGATCCCTCGGCCCCAGGGCGGGGTGACGTCCCGTCCTTTCGGCCGATGCGCGGCACGGCGCGATCCCTAGGCTGGGAATCGTGCTGCGAGACGACGTGAGAACCCTGTGGACCGAACCCCGGCCGCCCGACGCGCCCGCCCGGGTCTGGCGGGACTGGGCACTGCTCGCCGCGGGCCTGGGCGGTGTGCTGCTGGAGGCCACGCTGCGCGAGAACGTCGTGTGGCGGCCGGCGGCAGTGGTGCCGGCCGTCTGGCTGTGCGTGCTGCTCCTGTGGCGCCGGACCCGCCCGCTGACGACGGTCGTGCTCGCGTTCGGCTCGACGATCCTGCTCCAGGTGGCCTCGCTGGTCGCCGCACTCCACGAGTTCGTCGGCCTGAACACCGGCGTGATCGTGCTCGTGCTGGTGTATGCGCTGCCCCGGTGGGGATCGGGACGGGAGATCGTGCTGGGCGGCGCGGTGATCCTCGCGACCTTCGCGACGTGTGCCGTCACGGACGAAACGCCGGCCGCCGAACAGATCGTGGGCTTCGTCTTCCTGTTCCTGCCCGGCTTGGCCGGGGCCGCCGTGCGGTTCCGGGCCACCGCTCGCGGGCGGCAGCTGGAGCAAGTACGTTCCCGCGAGCGCGAGCAGCTCGCTCGGGAACTCCACGACACGGTGGCGCACCACGTTTCGGCCATCGTGATCCGCGCCCAGGCGGGCCGGGTGCTCGCGGGTACCGACCCGTCCGCCGCCGTCGAGGCGCTGGAGGGGATCGAGGAGGAAGGGGCGCGAACCCTGGAGGAAATGCGCGCCATGGTCACCGCGCTGCGCGACCGGGGAGCGGGCGCAGAGCCGGCGCCGCCTGCCGGCGTCGCGGATCTGGAGCGGCTGCTGCGTACCCCGGGTGGTCACCTCAGGGTCGACTTGGGGCTCGACGGCGAGATGGACTCACTGCCCCCGGCCGTGGGCGCGGCCGTCTACCGCATCGTGCAGGAGTCGGTGACCAACGCCAGGCGCCATGCGGTCAACGCGACCGAGGTCGTCGTCCGGGTCACCGCGGAGCGCCACCAGGTACGCGTGAACGTGCGCGACAATGGCCAACGCACCGGCCGTGGCCACGACGGATTCGGCCTTGCGGGGCTGCGCGAGCGCGCGGCCCTGCTGGGCGGCCGGCTGCAAGCCGGCCCAGGCGCCGACGAGGGCTGGCATGTCGAAGCCGAGCTGCCACGAGGGAGGACCGAGAGCGGTGGCCATCCGCGTTCTCGTCGCTGACGACCAGGCGATCATCCGCACCGGGCTGCGGATCATGCTCAACGCGCAGCCCGGAATCGAGGCGGTCGGCGAGGCCGCCGACGGACGGCAAGCGGTAAGTATGGCCCGCGAACTGCGCCCCGACGTCTGTCTGTTCGATATCCGCATGCCCGTGCTCGACGGGCTCCAGGCCACCCGGCTGATCGCCGGCCCGGGCGTCGCCGACCCGCTGGCCGTGGTCGTCATCACCACGTTCGACCTCGACGAATACGTCTACGGCGCGCTGCGCGCCGGCGCCCGCGGGTTCCTCCTCAAGGACACGGGACCGGAGCTTCTCACGCAGGCTGTTCGGTCGGCGTCCGACGGTGAGGCGCTCATCGCGCCGAGCGTCACCGTCCGTCTGCTCCAGACTTTCGCGGACTTCCCCGCCGGCCGGCCCGCAGCCCAGCCCGTCTCTCCCGTCACCG
This sequence comes from Embleya sp. NPDC005971, assembly GCF_040629175.1. Classification (NCBI taxonomy): domain Bacteria; kingdom Bacillati; phylum Actinomycetota; class Actinomycetes; order Kitasatosporales; family Streptomycetaceae; genus Embleya; species Embleya sp. NPDC005971. The sequence goes on from NZ_JBEXUX010000007.1 coordinate 23,745, forward strand.
CCCGCGAGGAGCAGGTGCTCCTCGCCGTCGCTCGCGGGCTCACCAACACCGAGATCGCCGATGCCCTGCACATCAGCCTCAGCACGGTGAAAACGCACCTGGCCGGCCTGATGGCCAAGCTCGGCGCCCGCAACCGGGTCGAGATCGCGATGTGGGCCTACGAAACGCGCCGCATCATCCCCGGAACCTGAGCCGGGTGCCGGGTCGTCTCCCATGAGTCCCCGCCCGGACATCAGTGCACCGGTCGGCTCGGGTCGCCACCACGTGCCTCACCCGCCCCAGAGCGTGACGTACCGGGAGGCCGGAACCGGGACGGTGGGACACCCGATACGACAAGACTCCGGACGGCTACCCCGCCGGTCTCCACGCTGCGCGCCTCGATGATCCGGATCGAAGACCTCACCAGGACCACCCGATGATCACGACTCGATACGCGCCCTGGTACTTCTGCGGCGCCGCCGGTTGTTCCTGCAACGGCTGCTGCTTCCGGGCGATTTCGCGCGCCACCGGCAGCGCGTCGATCGACTCGGTGCTCGCGCCGCGCGCCGGCGCGCTGTCGACCTTGAATCCGTCGTCACCCACCCGGGGTCTCCGTCGTCTCCGGCTCGCCGTTCCACCGACTCGCCCGCAACCGCACCGGAGATCTCCCGCGCCGGCGGCAAGGCATCCCGTGCGGCTCCCGCGCCTTCGCGCTCCGGCTCGGTCATGTGTGCGCCCCCGCCCCTCGACCGAGCGTCACCCCGGCGCCCGTGTTCGCCCGCGCGTCACCGATCGGTTGCCCACAGCTACCCGTTCCCGGGCGAACCGCACCGCAGGCTGCTACTAGGCTGGCCGAGCAGACCAGCGTGCCCCTTGATCAAGGAGAAACTCGTGCCGTCCATCGACGTCATCCACGCCCGGGAGATCCTGGACTCCCGAGGGAACCCCACGGTGGAGGTCGAGGTCGTCCTCGACGACGGCAGCTCGGGCCGTGCCGCCGTGCCGTCCGGCGCTTCCACCGGCGCCTTCGAGGCCGTCGAGCTGCGGGACGGCGACCCGGCCCGCTACGGCGGCAAGGGTGTGCAGAAGGCCGTGGACGCGGTCAACGAGCGCATCTACGAGGAGATCGCCGGCACCGAGGCGGACGACCAGCGGCTGATCGACCAGGCGATGATCGACCTGGACGGCACCGAGAACAAGGCCGAACTCGGCGCCAACGCGATCCTGGGCGTCTCGCTCGCCGTCGCGCACGCCGCCGCCGAATCGGTGAACCTGCCGCTGTTCCGCTACGTCGGCGGTCCGAACGCGCACGTGCTCCCGGTGCCGATGATGAACATCCTCAACGGTGGTGCGCACGCCGACACCAACGTCGACGTCCAGGAGTTCATGATCGCGCCGATCGGCGCGGAGACCTTCGCCGAGGCGGTGCGCTGGGGCACCGAGGTCTACCACTGCCTCAAGTCGGTACTCAAGGCCCGCGGCCTGGCCACCAGCATCGGCGACGAGGGCGGCTTCGCGCCGAACCTGGAGAACAACCGCGCCGCGCTGGACCTGATCGTCGAGGCGATCGAGATGGCCGGCTACACCCCGGGCAGCGACATCGCGCTCGCGATGGACGTGGCCGCGAGCGAGTTCTACACCGACGGCGCGTACGTGTTCGAGGGCGGCAAGAAGACCTCGGCCGAGATGTCGGCCTACTACGCCGAGTTGGTCGCGGCGTACCCGCTCGTGTCGATCGAGGACCCGCTGGACGAGAGCGACTGGGAGGGCTGGGTCGCGCTGACCGCGCAGCTCGGCGACAAGATCCAGCTCGTCGGCGACGACCTGTTCGTCACCAACCCGGAGCGGCTGGCGCGCGGCATCGAGGAGAAGGCGGGCAACGCCCTTCTGGTGAAGGTCAACCAGATCGGCACGCTGACCGAGACCCTGGACGCCGTGTCGCTCGCCCACCGCAACGGCTACCGGTGCATGATGAGTCACCGGTCCGGCGAGACCGAGGACACCACGATCGCGGACCTCGCGGTGGCCACGGACTGCGGCCAGATCAAGACGGGCGCCCCGGCGCGCTCGGACCGGGTGGCGAAGTACAACCAGCTGCTGCGCATCGAGGAGATCCTCGACGACGCGGCGGAGTACGCCGGCCGCGGCGCGTTCCCGCGCTTCGACGGCTGACACCCGGTCGAGCGGAACACCGCCGACGCCGCATCGAGTGAACGGCGGGAGGACGCGTGAGCGAGCAGCGCGAGGACGGCCGCAGGACGACCGCTCCGACCAGGGCCGCGCGCGCGTCCCGAGCCGTCGCACCGCCGCGTCAGGCACGCGGTGACCGTTCGGCGGCACCGGCCACACCGAGGGTCGTCGCCGCGGTCGGGTCCCTCAAGGACTCGGCCGCGGCGGCGAGCCTGGGTCGGCTGCGCCGGCGCGGCGGCGGCAAGTGGATCGTGCTCACCCTGGTGGTGCTGAGCCTGGCCGTCGCGCTGGTGTACCCGCTGCGGCAATACCTGGACCAGCGCGCCGAGGTGCACGACCTGCGCGAGAGCACCCGCAAGCAGCAGGCCGAGACCGAACGCATGCGGTCCGATCTGGAGCGCTGGAACGACCCGGCGTTCGTGCGCCAACAGGCGCGCGAGCGGCTGCACTACGTCTACCCGGGCGATACCGCCTACCTGGTGGTGCCGCAGCCGGGCGAGCCGGGCAACCCGGCGCCGCCCACGCCCGCCCGGGCCGGTTCGCCGCCCTGGTACCGGGGCCTGTGGGACTCCACCCGCGACGCGGACCGGGCCGGTATGCCGACCGCGAGCGTGGCGCCCTCGCCCACGCCGACGCCCGCCGCCTCGATCGGATAGCGGACTCGTCCACCACGTCCGGGCGGGACCGGGACGGCACCCGGATCGAACGTCGGTCCGAATCACTCAGCGAAACAGGAAATACTCGCCTTCATGGATCAGCACGACATCGACGCCGTCAAGGCGCAGCTCGGCCGTACCCCGCGTGGTCTGCGCGGCGTCGCACACCGGTGCCCGTGCGGGTTGCCCGACGTCGTGGAGACCGCTCCGCGCCTGGAGGACGGCTCGCCCTTCCCGACGCTGTACTACCTGACCTGCCCGCGCGCGGCCTCCGCGATCGGCACCCTGGAGGCCAACAACGTCATGCGCGAGATGAGCGCGCGCCTGGCCGAGGACGAGGACCTCGCGGCCCGCTACGCCGCCGCGCACGAGGACTACCTGGCCCGACGGGACGCGATCGAGGTACTGGAGGGCTTCCCGTCGGCCGGCGGCATGCCGGATCGGGTCAAGTGCCTGCACGTGCTGGCCGGCCACGCGCTGGCCGCCGGGCGGGGCGTCAACCCGCTCGGCGACGAGACGTTGGACGCGTTGCCCGACTGGTGGGCCAAGGGCCCGTGCGTGTGCGTGGACCAACCGGACCAGCCGGACCAGGCCGCCGAGGCCGACGACGCCGACGACGCAGCCCCGAAGGACGAGACCCGATGACCCGACGCGTCGCCGCGATCGACTGCGGCACCAACTCCATCCGCCTGCTCGTCGCCGACCTGGACCCGGCCGCCGGGACATTGGTCGACCTGGACCGCCGGATGCGGATCGTCCGACTCGGCCAGGGCGTCGACAAGACCGGCCGACTGGCCCCCGAGGCGCTGGAGCGCACCTTCGCCGCCTGCCGCGAGTACGCCAAGGTGATCGGCGAACTGGGCGCCGAGCGGCTGCGTTTCGTGGCCACCAGCGCCAGCCGTGACGCGGAGAACCGGGAGGTGTTCCGATCCGGGGTGCGCGAGATCCTGGGTGTCGAGCCCGAGGTGATCTCCGGCGACGAGGAGGCCGCACTGTCCTTCGCCGGAGCCACCCGGGAACTCGCCGGGTCCGACTCCGTCGAGAAGCCGTACCTGGTGGTCGACCTCGGCGGCGGGTCCACCGAGTTCGTACTGGGCGACGATCGGCCCGAGGCGGCCCGATCGGTGGACATCGGCTGCGTCCGGATGACCGAGCGGCACCTGCGCTCGGACCCGCCGACGCCGGAGCAGATCGCCGCCGCGATCGCCGACATCGAGGCCGCGATCGCCCGGGCCGCGGAGGTGGTCCCGATGGATCGTGCCCGCACCCTGGTCGGCCTGGCGGGCTCGGTGACCACGGTCGCCGGCATGGCGCTGGAATTGCCCGAATACGACTCGACCGCCATCCACCACGCGCGGCCGACCCTCGATCAGGTCCGCGAAGTGACCGCCCGCCTGCTGGCGAGCACGCACGCCGAACGCACGAACATCCCGGTGCTGCACCCGGGGCGGGTGGACGTGATCGGCGCGGGTGCCCTGGTGTTGCGCACGATCATGGAACGCACCGGCCTGACCGAGGTCGTGGTCAGCGAGCACGACATTCTGGACGGCATCGCCTGGGGCCTGGCCGAGGGCTGATCGGGCCGACGGAGGCCGGCCGGACGACCGGGAACCATGTCCAACGTTCGGACACCCGGAAAAGTTTGTGAATCCCTTCACATGGCCGCGGAGGCAAAACTTGGCCATGTGAGCCGCTTTTCCTCCCGATGGGCCGGTCGTTCGGCGCCGGCGCCTTCGAACGTGGTGGTCGCCCCCGGTTCGAGGTGGAGATCACATTGCGCCGTCCCCGGGGTCCTCGGGCAGGATCGACGCAGGTCATCGGGACCGGGTCGGTGGACAAGCCGGCCGAATAGGGTCGAGTGAATCCCCCTCGACGGCACACCGTGCACAAATGCACAAGCAAAAGGACGAAGGGTACCAGACGGCCCCTTCGGTACTTCGCGCGGCCTCGAAGCACCGGCGAGTTCGATCGGTGGATACTTCCAAACATGAGCAACACGGATCGCCCTCGCATCCTTATCGTCGGCGGCGGCTACGTTGGTCTGTACGCCGCGCAGCGCATTCTCAAGAAGATGCGCTACGGCGAAGCGACCGTCACGGTCGTCGACCCGCGGTCGTACATGACCTACCAGCCCTTCCTCCCGGAAGCGGCCGCCGGCAGCATCTCACCGCGCCATGTCGTGGTGCCGCTGCGCCGTGTCCTGCCCAAGGCCGAGATCGTCAACGGCCGGGTCACCTCCGTCGACCACGACCGCAAGGTGGCGCTCGTCGAGCCGCTCGCGGGCGATTCCTACGAGCTCGGCTTCGACTACATCGTCATCGCGCTCGGCTCGATATCGCGGACCTTCCCGATTCCCGGCCTGGCCGAGAACGGCATCGGTCTCAAGACCATCGAAGAAGCCATCGCACTGCGCAACCACGTGCTCGGGCAGCTCGACCTGGCCGACTCCACCACCGACGAGGAGATCCGCCGCAAGGCGCTGACCTTCTGCTTCGTCGGCGGCGGCTTCGCGGGTATCGAGGCGCTGGCCGAGGTCGAGGACATGGCGCGCGACGCGGTGCGCTACTACAAGAACCTCAAGCGCGAGGACATGCGCTTCGTGATGGTGGAGGCGGCCAACCGCATCCTCCCCGAGGTCGGTCCGGAACTCGGCGCCTGGACGCTGGAGCGCCTCAAGGCCCGGGACATCGAGTTCCACCTGGAGACGTCGCTCAAGTCCTGCGTCGACAAGCACTGCGTGCTCTCGAACGACGTCGAGTTCGACGCCTCCACGATCCTGTGGACGGCGGGCGTCAAGCCGAACCCGGTGTTGTCGGAGTACGGTCTGCCGCTCGGCCCGCGTGGGCACGTCGACACGCGCACCACCCTTCAGGTGGTCGGCATGGACAACGTGTTCGCCGCCGGCGACAACGCGCAGGTGCCGGACCTCGCCGCGGGCGAGGGTGCCTGGTGCCCGCCGAACGCGCAGCACGCGGTGCGGCAGGCGCGGGTCCTGGGCGACAACGTCGTCTCGGTGATGCGTGGGTTCCCGCCGAGCGACTACAAGCACAAGAACCTCGGTGCGGTTGCCGGTCTGGGCCTGCACAAGGGTGTCGCGGTGATGTTCGGCAAGTTCAAGCTCAAGGGGCTGCCGGCCTGGTTGTTCCACCGCACGTACCACGGGGCGATGGTGCCCACCTTCAACCGGAAGACCCGGGTATTCGCCGACTGGACGTTGTCGGCGTTCTTCCGGCGGGAGATCGTCTCGCTCGGGGCGATGGAGCACCCGCGGGACGAGTTCGCCGAGGCGGCGCTGCCGGCGCCTCGGGCGGCGGTCGAGCCCGCGGCCAAGGCGTAGTTCGCGCTCGGGCCCGGTACGCACTCGCGCGTTCGCGCACGGGTGCGTACCGGGCCCTTTGCGTTCGTCCCGCGGACGGGGCGTCGGCCCGGGGCGGTCGTCGTCGAACGCCGAACGGCCCTCGGGGTCAGGCGATTCGGGCGGCTTCGAAGCGTTTCATGCGTTCGAGGACGAGGTCCGACGTGGGGGCGAGCATTTCGTCGACGATTCGGCCGTCGGCGAGGAAGAGCACTCGGTCCGCGTAGGACGCCGCGTTGGGGTCGTGCGTGACCATGACGATCGTCTGGCCGCTGTCGCGCACCGAGGCGCGCAGGAAGCCGAGCACCTCGGCGCCCGAGCGCGAGTCCAGGTTGCCGGTCGGTTCGTCGGCGAAGATGATCTCCGGCTTGCTCGCCAACGCCCGGGCACACGCCACGCGTTGTTGCTGACCACCGGACAACTCGCTGGGACGATGCTTGAGCCGATCCCGTAGGCCGACCGTGTCGATCACGTTGTCCAGCCACGCCGGATCCGGCCGCACGCCCGCGATGTCCATCGGCAGCGTGATGTTCTCCAGCGCGGTCAGCGTCGGCAGCAGGTTGAACGACTGGAAGACGAAGCCGACCTTCTCTCTGCGCAGCAGCGTCAACTGCTTGTCGCTCAGCGAGGACAACTCCGCGTCCCCCAACCGGACCGAGCCCGCCGAGATCGAGTCCAGGCCGGCCATGCAGTGCATCAACGTGGACTTGCCGGACCCGGAGGGGCCCATGATCGCGGTGTACTCGGCCCGCCGGAAGCCGACCGAGACGCCGTCGAGCGCGATCACCTGCGTCTCACCCGTGCCGTAGACCTTGGTCAGGTCGGTGGCGACGGCGACGAGCGCGCCGTTCGTCCCGACGCCCGCGTTGGGTTCGGTGGCGGTCAAGGGGGCCTCTTTCGTCGCGATCGGATTCGATGCGGCGAGGATCCGGACCCGGGCGACCACGATCACCGGGAGACGATCGGCCCGAGCGGACTCTCGACCCGGTGGTCCTACCCGGGGTTCGCCGGACGAATGCGGGATTTCCCCTGCTCAGCCGCCCCAAAACACTCATTCGGCACCATCCGCACTGCATGCGGACAGGTCGCCTCCGGTCGCTCTCCGCAATCGAACAGGCCGGCGGAAGAGCTCTCGGAGGCCCGGAAAACTCGGGGGTCAACTCGGTGCGCCGGTGCCGCTACGCTCAGCATCGCCCCCGGATGGTGGAACGCAGACACGAGGAGCTTAAACCTCCTTGGCCGCAAGGTCGTGCGGGTTCGAGTCCCGCTCCGGGGACCAAATGGTCAGGGCTCTGACCTGCAAGGACGCTCGTTTCAAGATCGTTTCCGTCGACAATGTTGCGGGCTTGTCGGCGGCCACGCGATTCAAGATCATTCCCAGTCACCCCCTGTGCATCGTTCGGAACCGCGTTCCGGAGGAGTCCAGGGCTGCGACTCTCGATAGAAATCTCGATCGGTTCCATCGCGAAAACAATCGCTGACGCATCAGCGGGCTCACCCATGGACACGCTGGGTGTCCGACCCTCGGTCTGCGAGGGTGTGCGAGGTCGCCGACGCGGGTCGCTCCGGGGTGGTGCCAAGCGAACGGAGCGCGGCTCGGGCCGGGTCGGCGCCCTCCGGGGCGGCGACGGCCGCACCGGCGCAACCCGGTCCGCCGACCGACGATCTCCACGCACTTCCGCCCGCCGGTCCGGGGCGAGGCAGCCACGTTCGAGGCGGTCTCGCGCACCGACGCGACGGCATCGGCGGCAAGCCCGGCTCGGCCGTCGCCGCGACGGCGCTCGGGCCCGAGGTCGGACGCTCCGGGCGGCACGCACTTCCCCACTACGGCGGCGGCCACTCCCGGCCGCTACGACTCGCGGCGCCGGTCGGCGACCTCGGCCGGGTCCCGTCGGATTGCCGAGGCCACGACGTCCTTCTCCTCGACCGTCCGACCCGCGAGCAGTCGGGCCACGGTCGCGCGGAGCAATCACCGGCTCCGCGAGATGAGACGACCCCGGTTATCCGGCCCGGACGTTGATGGACCAGCGCTGGTCGGCGCCGCCGTGACAGCCCCATTGTCCGGCCGCGTCACCGTCACCGGTCCCCCACGAGAGTATTTCAAGACATCTGCCGGAGTGCACATTCCTTATCTTCCGGCCGGCGTTTCCCGATAACACGTCCTGCCAATGTTGTGTCTCCGATCCATTGCACGTCCACTGGTTCGCGGGCGTCCCGTCGTCTGTACGATCGTCGCGAATCTCCAAGCACAACCCGGAATTCCCGTTGGCGATTTCGTAGCCGGTGGAGGCGCGTCGTGCCCACCGGTTCTGCGTGGTCGAAGGGTTGCAGTCCCACTGGTTCGCGGGTGCTCCGTCGTCGATACGATCGCCGCGAATCTCCAGGCATCGATATGAGAATCTGCTCTGAATCGTGTGCCGCTTCCCGTCGGTGAGGCCATACGGGATGCTTTGCGAGGACGGGGGTGGATCCGCCGCGGCGGGGTGGTCATGGTCACGGCCGGGACGAGGATGCCCAGCGCGCCGATCAGGGCTCGCAGGATCGATGGCTTCATGAAACTCATTTGGTTTCGCGCCGGATCATTTATCAGGTATTAATGCTGCGGTAGGGCGATTTCGGCCAAGCGCGGTCGAGGGTGTGGCCGTCGGCGGTGACGAGGCGGAACGGGTGAGCGAATGTGGGTGTCGGGCCTCGGCCGTGACCGGATCCCGGGGTCGATCGACACGATGACCATGGCGCCGCGGGCGGCCCTGTCATGTGGCTCGCTGGTGAGGTCGTCGTGTCTCGGGGCGGTGGGGCCCGGTGGTCCGGGGCGCGGGCCGGATGACCTTGCGGGCTCGCCCGACAGCCCTCGCGCGCGCGGGTAGCGGGGGACCGTCGGGCGGACGGCGGTCGGCCTCTCGATGGATTCCAGCCGACTTTTCATGACCGGACAGTGACCACGGGCACAAAACGCGTGTCCGGACACGTTGTACGGGAAGTATGGAAGCCCCAAGCGCTTTACTTGGGGATTACTCTCTTAAGCCAGGACCCCCACCCCGGGGGCATGGAGGAGATGACATGAGGAGCAGCAACCCGGTGCTCACGCGGCGGGGGGCGTTCGAGACCGGCCGGCAGGAGCAGGCCGGTTACGGAGCGCCGCAGCCCGGGCCGCAGGGCGCCCCGTACGGCGGGCCGCAGCAGCCGCCGATGCAGCCGATGACCCCCGAGCAGCTTCAGGAGATGTACCGGGCGCAGTCCGCCGGTCCGCTCCAGACCGGCCGGATGACGATCGACGACGTGGTCGCGCGTACCGCGATGACGCTGTTGACGGTCGTCGTCACCGGCGCACTGTCGTGGGCCTTCCTGCCGTTCGAGAACTTCGGCTGGGCGGTCGGTGCCGCGCTCGCGGCATTCGTCGTCGCGATGATCGTGACCTTCAAGCGTGAGGTCAGCCCCGCCCTGGTGCTGACCTATGCCGCGCTCGAAGGTGTGTTCCTCGGCGCGATCAGCCACGCGTTCGAGCAGCAGTACAGCGGCATCGTGGTGCAGGCGGTGCTCGGTACGGCTGCCGTCTTCGTCGGCGTACTGGTGGCGTACAAGTCCGGCTGGATCAAGGTGACGAACCGCTACGCGCGGATCGGCATGGCGATCGCGATCGGCTTCGTGCTCCTCACTTTCGTCAACCTGCTCGCGATCCTGATCGCCGGTGGCGACGGTCTCGGCTTGCGCAGCGGGCCGCTCGGCATCGTGATGGGCATCCTCGGCATCCTCATCGGCGCCTTCTTCCTCTCGCTCGACTTCAACGAGATCGAGCAACTGGCCGCCCAGGGTGTGCCGCAGCAGGAGTCGTGGCGGGCCGCGTTCGGTCTGACTGTGACCCTGGTGTGGATCTACATGGAGGTCCTGCGCCTGCTGTCGATCCTGCGGGACTGACACAGCGCCGCATGACGGCCTGAAACGCGAAGTGGCGGTGCCCCGGCGAAGGGGCACCGCCACTTTTGTGTGCGCGAAGCCGCGCGGAGATGCGTGGAGATGCACGAAGATCTGCGGAGATCGGCGGAGTCGGGTGCGGTCAGCGTGGCAGGGGTCTTCGGTGGTGGATCGGTGGCGCGGCGGCCTCGGGGCGGGGGATCAGCTCACTCCACCCGGCGCGTGCCGGCGGCGGTCGTGCTCGCGGACGATGGCGAGGGCGTGCCCGTGTCCGAGGTTGTGCTCGCCCTGGAGCCAGGAGACCCGGTCCTCGAACCGGGAGAAGGCCGGACCGGCCTCGATTTCCTTGAACCAGTCGGGGAGTTCGCGGCCGGTGCAGGCGGGCACCCGGGCCACGAGGTTCCGGTGGGTCTCTTCGGAGAAGTGCAAGGACATAAGCGCCTCCGGTGAGCGTTCCGTTACCCGAGCGTGCATGACGGGCGAACGGTTGGCAAGCGGTCGAAGCCGACCCGCACGCGGTGTGCGCAATGGGTACGCTCCGGTTATGTCGTCCCGCATCCCCATCCCCCCGGTCGGGAAACCGTCCGCTTCCCTCACGGTTGACGTGGGCCCCTTCGTGAAGGAGTCCGGCGCGGTCGCCGATCGGCTTCGGCACCTGTCCGAGGCCCGGTTGAAGGCGCCGCTGACGGCTCGTCAGGAGACGGCGCCGAGCCGGGCCGGTGCGGCCCTCGCGTTGGCCCAGTGTCTGGCCGACCTGGCGGCCGCGGTCGAGGGCGAGCCGCTGCGCGAGGTACCGGACCTGGGCGTGTTCGTGGTGGGCGATCAGGTCGCGGTGACCTCCGGCGATCTCGCGTCGGCGCTGGCGCCGTTGGTCGAGGAACACGCGCTGATCCTGCAGGACGGCGAGCCGACGACGGCCGGTGACGTGGTGCGTCGGGCGCGGGAGATGGTGCGCGAGTTGTCGTCGGCGATCTGAGCGACACGCGGTGCCGGGAGTCGTGCCGCTCGGCGGGGGATTGCCGACCCGCCCTAGGCCGGCGGGCGCACGTACAGGCGATCGGCCAGCGCGTACGTGGTGTCCTCGTCCAGGCCGAAGGTCAGTGTCCAGCCGCCGCCGACCTCGGAGGTGCCGAGCAGGCGCACCGGCCGGCCCAGGGACAACGCGACGTCGATCAGCGACGCGGCCTCCGGGTCGCCCGGCATCACCACCAGCGAGCTGCCGTCGGCGAAGTCGAGCACGTCCAGCCCGCCGCCGCCGGGTGAGCCCGTGCGCACACGCGTGATCGGGGTGCCGCCCGCGACCAGGCCGGTCAGGTAGCCGCCGGTGAGGTGGGTGGGCAGCAGCGGGGTCAGGTTCTCCGACGGGTGCGGACGTCGGCCGCCGTCGTGGTCGCCCGAGTCGCCCGGGTCCGGCAAGTCGTCGCGTCCGAGCCCGGGAACGGTCAGCGGTGGTCGTTCGGCGTCTCGGCTGCGGAAGAGATGATCGACGAACGCCTGGTCCCAGATCTCCGCGGTCGCACCGGCACGGCGTCGCCGGGACAGTCGGCGCACGACGGTGGTCACCGCGACGGCGCACGCGGCGGTGAGCAGGACGGGGACGATGTAAGCGTTCGGCATGACGTGATCCGCAACCCTTGGCCAACCCGAGGAACAGCTTCCTTCATCCAGGGTCGCGCCGTCGGCGGCCGGCCGCCAGAGCGTGACGTCCCGACCGGGCGGGACCTTGGGCCGACCCGTTCGAGTGAAGTGCGGCGAAGCCCGCCCGGGGATGTCCGGACGGGCTTCGCGTGGCTTGGTCTCGTCTTGCCGGTGGTACCGCCGGTGCCGCTAGCTGAGGCGTTCGAGCACCATGGCCATGCCCATGCCGCCGCCGACGCACATGGTCTCCAGGCCCCACTGCTTGTCGTGCCACTGCAGCGAGTTGATCAGGGTGCTGGTGATCCGCGCGCCGGTCATGCCGAACGGGTGGCCGATCGCGATCGCGCCGCCGTTGACGTTGACCTTGTCCAGGTCGAAGCCCAGGTCGCGGTAGGAGGGGATGACCTGTGCCGCGAACGCCTCGTTGATCTCGACCAGGTCGATGTCGGCCGAGGTCAGGCCGGCTCGGGCCATCGCGATCCGGGACGCCTCGACCGGGCCGTAGCCCATGATCTCCGGCGACAGGCCGGACACGGCGGTGGAGACGATCCGGGCGAGCGGGGTCAGGCCCAGTTCGCGCGCCTTGGTGTCGGACATCACGATCACCGCGGCGGCGCCGTCGTTGAGCGGGCAGGCGTTGCCCGCGGTGACCGTGCCGTCCGGGCGGAAGACCGGCTTGAGGCCGGAGATGCCCTCCAGCGTGGTGCCCGCGCGCGGGCCGTCGTCCTTGCTCACCACGGTGCCGTCGGGGAGCGTGACCGGGGTGATGTCCTTCGCCCAGAAGCCGTCCGCGATCGCCTGCTCGGTGCGGTTCTGCGAGCGGACCGCGAACTCGTCCTGCTCGGTCCGGGAGATGCCCTTGTGCTGGGCCAGGTTCTCGGCGGTGAAGCCCATCCCGATGTAGACGTCCGGGAGCACGCCCTGCTCGCGCGGGTCGGACCAGGTCGAACCCTTCTCGACGGTCTCGACGGTGCGGGCCGCGGCGTCGGCGAAGAGCGGGTTCTTGGTGTCCGGGAGCGAGTCGCTGCTGCCCTTGCCCCGGGTGCTGGTGACCATTTCGACGCCGGCCGAGATGTAGGCGTCGCCCTCGCCCGCGCGGATCGCGTGCATCGCCATGCGGGTGGTCTGCAGCGACGACGAACAGTAGCGGGTGATGGTGGTTCCGGGCAGGTGGTCGTAGCCGAGCATGACCGCGACGTTGCGGCCCATGTTGAAGCCCTGCTCACCACCGGGCAGGCCGCAGCCCAGCATCAGGTCGTCGATGTCCTTGGGGTCCAGCGCCGGGACCTTGTCCAGGGCGGCGCGGACCATGAGCGCGGTCAGGTCGTCCGACCGCAGGTCCTTCAGGGAACCCTTGAAGGCGCGACCGATCGGGGAGCGGGCGGTGGCGACGATGACTGCTTCGGGCATCGGGACTCCTTGTTGGTCTTTGCGGCCGTCGGTACGAGGACCCCGCAGGGACTCTCGTCGGTGCGGAAGCGCAACTGACGCTGAAGTTACTGCCTGGTAGTCGAAAGTGGGAGGGGTTGATCATGCGACCTGCCCCACGCCGTAACTGACGCCCAGTCAGATTTCTTCGGCCACATTACCCCGGGTGCCCTCGACCGGGGTTGGCGCAGTCCGCTCGATCTTCGAATCACCCTCGTCGGCGGCATCCGGGTCGGCGTCCGGATCCACCGTCGCGGGGGTGGGGATCTGCTGCCGGCGGCGGTGGCGCAGCAGTGCCCACCGCCCGCGCGGGCCGCGCTCGCGGCCGCCGACGTCGGTGCCGGTCACCTCGGTGCCGCCCTCGGCCGCGGCCTCGATCGCGGCCTGGGCGATCGGCAGCACGCCCTCGCCGCGGAAGCTGTCCGGGCTCACCTCGTCCAGCGGCCACAGGTCCAACGCGGCGCACACGGACGGCAACGAGGCCATCGCGGCGGTCGCGTATCCCTCGATCGAGGGATGGAAACGATCCGGGCCGAACATCGCCTTGGGCCGGGCCAGGAACTCGGGCCCCAGCAACGAGCCGAGCGAGACGGTACGACCGCCCGCCTCGACCACGGCGATGGTCTGAGCGGCGGCCAGGTTGCGGCTCCACTGCCGGGCCAGGTAGCGCAGCGGTTGGGCGATCGGCTCGATCGTGCCCAGGTCGGGGCACGTGGCCACGACCACCTCGACGCCGGAGGCGATCAGCCGGCGGGTGGCCTGTTCGAGGTGGCGCACCGACTCGGCCGGGCGCATCCGGTGGGTGACGTCGTTCGCGCCGATCATGATCATGACCACGTCGAGTTCGTGCCGCAGCGCGAGGGTGACCTGACGTTCCAGGTCCGAGGACTGGGCGCCGGAGAGCGCGACGTTGACCAGTCGTACCGGCACCTCGGCGACGGCGGCCAGGCCGGAGGCGAGCAACGCGCCGGGGGTCTGCATCGGGTCCTCGACACCGAGGCCGGCGGCGGTGGAGTCGCCGATCACCGCGAACGTGATCGGCTCGCCCGGCAGGTCGCCGTACATGCCGTCGGCGGTCGGCGGTTCGCCGTCGGGCTCGCCCACCGTGCGGCGGGCCATCCTCGCCTCGGTGTACAACACCGCGAACATCGCCCCGGTCAGCACTCCCACGCCACCGCCACCGAAGGCCGCGGCGGCCGCCACCCGACGGGCCATCCGAGTGCGCATCATCGCCGGGTACCGCGGCCGGCCGTCGTGTACAAGACCTCGGGCTCCTCCCCGTCGCGAACTCCACGCCGACCCTAACCGACCGTCAGGTTCGTCGGCGGCCGGCGAGGCGCGGTGCGGCGTGCGGCGAGGGTGCGGCTCCCGGCCGTGATGCCCGGTCCGGCGCGAAAGCGCCGACTAGGCTGGGACAAGCGCAATGTGAGGATTTTGGGCCATCCGGCCCCGGCTGATGCGCACTCATGGCGGAGGTTCCGTGCGGTACCACGAATCCATGCTCGACCTGATCGGGGACACCCCCCTCGTCAAGCTCAACTCCGTCACCTCGGGGTTGTCGGCGACGGTGCTGGCGAAGGTCGAGTACTTCAACCCGGGCGGCTCGGTCAAGGACCGGATCGCCGTGCGGATGATCGACGCGGCGGAACAGTCGGGCGCGTTGCGTCCGGGCGGCACGATCGTCGAGCCCACCTCCGGCAACACCGGAGTCGGGCTGGCGATGGTGGCGCAGCGTCGCGGCTACAAGTGTGTGTTCGTCTGCCCGGACAAGGTCAGCATGGACAAGATCAACGTCATGCGGGCCTACGGCGCCGAGGTGGTGGTCTGCCCGACCGCGGTGGACCCCGAGCACCCCGACTCCTACTACAACGTCTCGGACCGACTGGTGCGCGAGACGCCCGGCGCGTGGAAGCCCGACCAGTACTCCAACCCGGAGAACCCGCAGTCGCACTACCTCTCCACGGGGCCCGAGTTGTGGGAGCAGACCGACGGTCGGATCACCTGCTTCGTGGCCGGCGTCGGCACCGGCGGCACCATCTCCGGGACCGGGCGTTTCCTCAAGGAGGTCTCGAACGGCGGCGTGCGCGTGGTCGGCGCCGACCCGGAGGGCTCGGTGTACTCCGGCGGCAGCGGCCGGCCGTACCTGGTCGAGGGGGTCGGCGAGGACTTCTGGCCGACCGCGTACGACAGCGCCGTGCCGGACGAGATCATCGCGGTGTCCGACCGCGACTCGTTCCTGATGACGCGCCGACTCGCCCGCGAGGAGGGCCTGTTGGTCGGCGGCTCGTGCGGGATGGCGGTGGTCGCGGCGCTGCGTGCGGCCGAGCGGCTCGGGCCGGACGACGTGGTCGTGGTGCTGCTGCCGGACTCCGGCCGGGGCTACCTCAGCAAGATCTTCAACGACGAGTGGATGGCCGACTACGGCTTCCTGGACGCGGACCCGAACGTGGCCACCGTGGCCGACATCCTGGCCCGCAAGCAGGGCGACCTGCCCGCGCTGGTGCACGTGCACCCGGAGGAGAGCGTCGGCGACTCGATCGCGATCCTGCGCGAGTTCGGGGTCAGCCAGATGCCGGTGGTCAAGCCCGGCGCGGGGCACCCGGACGTGATGGCCGCCGAGGTGGTCGGCTCGATCGCCGAGCGCGACCTGCTGGACGCGCTGGTGTCCGGCCAGGCGTCGGCGGGCGACCCGTTGGAGAAGTTCATGTCCGCGCCGCTGCCGGTGGTCGGCTCGGGCGAGCCGATCGCCCGGCTCGCGCGGGTGCTGGAGCAGGCCGACGCGGCGTTGGTCCTGGTGCACGGCAAGCCGCAGGGTGTGGTCACCCGGCAGGACCTGCTGGGTCACCTGGCGGGCTGAGTCGGGCGTGTTTCGCCACCGGGGCGGCGACGTCACCGGATCGGTTCGTTCCGGACACGCCCACGTAGTCGATGCGTAACACCGCCTCGACACCGTGGGGGTTCGGCGGGGACGGACCGCGAGGGGACCGCTCCGGTGGCGAGAGGCGGTAGGGACATGACGGCGATTGCGATGCGGGGCCGGGCCCGGCTCACCGTGGTGAACGCGACCGGCGCGGGCGAGTGGCCGTCGCACGTACGGGTACGGGTCGCCCGCGCCCAAGACGCCGCGCGGGTGCGCGCGATGCACGAGCGGTGCTCGCCGGAGACCCGCCGATTGCGCTACTTCACCTCGGCGCCGCGGCTGCCGGAAAGCGCGCTGAACCGGTTGCTGGTGCCCGAACACGGGGTGAGCCTGGTGGCGGTCGCGCCCGACGGCGCGATCGGGGCGCTGGCCACCCTCTTCCACCCGGCGGCCGAGCCGGTCGCCGAGGTGGCGCTGTTGGTCGAGGACGGATGGCAGCGGCACGGGCTCGGGACCACGCTGCTGCGCTCGCTGGTCGAGCACGCGGCCGTGCGCGGGGTGAGCGACCTGCGGGCGCACGTGTTGCCGTGGAACCGGCGGATGCTCGCCCTGTTCGACCGGGCCGGGCTGGTCAGTCGGCGCGGGTACGAGGACGGCGTGGTGCTGGTGCGGGCCGAGGTGCCGGCGGGGGTGCTCACGCCGGGGCGCTGCGCCTGATCTGCGGGTGGGCGCGGCTACAAGGGTGGAGTTTGCCTCAGAGGCAAGTTAATTGCCTCTCTGGTCAACGCCTGCCTAACCTCGAAGCATGGTCGCTTCACCAAGCTACGACACCGACGAGCCGGAATCGACATCCGCCGAGACGGTACCGACCGGACTCGGCGATCGATTGCGCGCGGCTCGTCGAGCCAACGGGTTCAAGCTCGACGAGGCCGCGCGACTGACCAAGCTCTCCGTCGCCTATCTCTCCCGGCTCGAACACGAGCGCCGGCAGCCGTCGTTGCCCGCGCTGTTGACCCTGGCCCGGGCCTACAACACCACCGTCTCCGAACTGCTCGGCGAGGACAGTGCCTCGGCCGAGCCGGTGGTCCGGGCGCGCGCCGCCGAGCCGGTCGAGGCGCACGGCTGGACCTACTGGCGCGTGGGCAGTCCGCGCCGCGGCATGCAGGCGCTGCGGGTGCGGGTGCCGGCGGGCCGGGCGGACGGGCCGGGGCGGGTGCATCCGGGCGAGGAATGGCTGTACGTGCTGACCGGTCAGCTCCGGTTGACCCTGGACGGGGCCACGCATCTGCTCGCGCCCGGCGACGTGGCGCACTTCGACTCGGGCCTGGCGCATCGGATGGAATCCGCCGACGCGTACCTGCCGGTCGAGTTTCTGATGGTGCACGCGGCGCCCGCGTTGGTCGCGTTCTCGCCGTGCCTCCCTACGCATGTCTGAAGAGGAGTCGTCGTGATGGAGAGCGAGAAGAGCCGGGCGACCGGGATGTGGATCCGGATCGCGATCTACATCCTCGGATTCTCGGTCGTGTTCGGGGCGCTGATGTTCACCGCGGTGACCTACGGCCACCGCTGAGTGCGCGGCGCGTCAGCGCGCCGGCGGTCGGGCGCGGGCCCGTAGGCTCGCGCTCATGGAAAACGCGACTTCCACCGACTCCACGACCCGCTACATCCGGCTCAACCTCGAAATCGTGCTGGAGGTCACCGACGCCGACGCGCTGCGGGCCGCTGCGCTGGACAGCGTCAAGGCGGACGAGGAGCTGTCACCGGGCGACCGGGCCGACGCGACCGCCGCGATCGAGAGCGACCTGGCCGAGTCGGTCTCGTACCTGATCGACCCGTTCAGCCTCGTCGAGGACATCGCCGGCACCGAGCTGAGCGAGGCCGGCTGGCAGTCCGAGGGGGCCGAGTACCTGCCCGAGGACGACGACGAGGACGCCGAGGACGCCTGACGTCCCGACGGTTCGTGTCCGGGGTGAGGACCGGGCGCGGCCCCGACCTGTGCAGACCCGTACGCATTTTCGTTCCGCACGCCCCGCGAAGCCTCGGCTTTGCGGGGCGTCGATCGTTGGCGGTGGGGGTTCGCTCGGGGAGTGCGGGGGCGCCCGGCGCCGGCGTACGGCGCAGGCGCCTGTCCCCGCAGGGGTGAACCATGGGCCAACCGGGCGGTCGGGCGTTGCTCGGTGGCGGGGGGCTTCGTTGTCCCACGTGCCGCATCCGTTCGTGCGGCACTGTGACATGGAGGAAGAATGAACACGGTCAAGAAGGCGGCCTTCATCACCGCCGCAGCCGGTGGCATCCTCGCCGCGGGCATGGGTGCTGCCAACGCGAGCTCCGACGCGGACGGTGCGGCCGTCGGGTCGCCGGGTGTCGTCTCCGGGAACAACATCCAGGTGCCGGTGCACGTCCCGCTGAACCTGTGTGGCAACAGCGTCAACATCGTTGGCCTGGTGAACCCGGCGTTCGGGAACGTTTGCCTCAACCAAGGCTGAGGTTGCACGTGTGGGGCGCTGTGCCGGGTGGCCGGTGCGGCGCCCTTTGGCGTTCTCGGGTTGTGTATTCGGGCCTCATGCGCCGGCCGGGCTGGGTTCGCCTCAAACGCCGGCGAGGCTGTTTCGCCTCAAGCGCCGGCCGGGCTGGTTCGCCTCAAACGCCGGCGGGGCTGGGTGGCCTCAAGCGCCGGCGGGGCTGGGTGGCCTCAAGCGCCGGCGGGGCTGGGTGGCCTCATGCGCCGGCCGGGCTGGGTTCGCCTCAAACGCCGGCGAGGCTGGTTCGCCTCAAGCGCCGGCGGGGCTGAGTGGCCTCAAGCGCCGGCGGGGCTGTTTCGCCTCAAGCGCCGGCGGGGCTGGGTGGCCTCAAGCGCCGGCCGGGCTGAGGGGGGCCTCGTGTGTCGGGCCGGGTGGGTTCGCCTCGGGCGCCGGCCGGGCCGGGTGGGCCTGGCCGGCGGTGAGGGGGTCAGGCGTGGGTGCCGCCGTCTATGCGGAGGGACGTGCCGGTGACGAACTTGCCGTCGTCGGAGGCCAGGGCGGCGATCATGCCGGCGATGACGTCCGGGTGGGCCATGCCTTCGCCGATGATGGGCATGAGCTTGCCGAAGAGTTCCCAGTCGGCGTCGTCCGGCACCTGGTTGGGGGTGTCGTCGACGATGCCGCTGGAGATGCTGCCGGGGGCGACGTTGACCGCGCGCAGGCCCTGGCGGCTGTACTCCAGGGCGATCGCGTGGGTGAACGCGTCGATCGCGCCCTTGCTCGCCGCGTAGGCCGCCATGTACGGGTGGGCGAAGCTCGCCGAGGTCGAACTGAAGTTGATGATCACGCCGTTGCCGGTCTCCAGGAGCGGCGGCAACGCGGCGCGGGTCATCAGGAACGTGCCCGTCAGGTTGACGGTGATGATCTGGTTCCACTTCTCCAGCGGGAACGTGTGGGTGTGACCGGCCCGCAGGATCCCCGCCGCGTTCACCAGCACGTCCAGGCCGCCCAGGCGCTCGACCACCTCGGCCACGCCGGTGCCCACCGCGTCCTCGTTCGAGACGTCCAGCACGCCCGTGCTCAGTCGGGCGTCCACGCCCTTCTCCGCCGCCATCGCGCGGGTCTTCTCCAACCCTTCGGCGTTGACGTCCGCCGCGTGTACCGTGCCCGCCTCGCTCAGCAGCCGCAGCACCGTGGCCTGGCCGATGCCCGAGCCGCCACCGGTGACGATGATGCGCCGATCCTGGAACCGCTCCACAGTGTTTCCTCCTTGAACGGGGTGTACGGGTCCCATCACAAGTGGTTCCGACACGCAGGAGCAAGCCTCCTGAACGGTTGGCCGGGAGTGAAATGAAACATGTTCCAGTGCACTTTCGCGGCCGATCGGATTAATTCGCCCGGATTGCGTGACGAATCGATCGGGAAGGGGTCACACCTCATGTGAAGAGGAGCCCCCACCTCTCACGAAGCGGCGAAAGACGAGGTTCCAGCCATGGCAGACTCACCCGCCCACACGCCCGACAAGAGCACCGTCGCCCACTCGGAACGGACCGAACGATCCACGAGCGGCTCCGGCCATCTCACCGAGGTGGCCGCGCTGGCCACGGACCGAGGGCGGACTTCGATCGCAGACGGGGTGGTGGCCAAGGTCGCCGGGCTGGCGGCGCGCGAGATCCCGGGCGTGTACGCGCTCGGCAGCGGCGTCTCCCGGGCCTTCGCCGCGATGCGCAAGGCGGTGCCGGGCGGGCGTCCGGACGTCGCGCGTGGCGTCGGCGTCGAAGTCGGCGAGAAGCAGTGCGCGGTCGATCTGAGCCTGGTGGTGGAGTACGGCGCGCCGATCGCCGAGGTCGCCGCCGCGGTGCGCGACCACGTGATCGAGTCGATCGAGCGGATGACCGGCCTGGAAGTGGTCGAGGTGGACATCTCCGTGGACGACATCCACATCGAGCAGGATGACGACGACACGTCCTCGCGCAACCTGGCGTGAGTCCGGGCGCGGCGGCTCCGAGCCGCGCCGCGCCGCGTGCACAGGGCGGGACCGGGATCGCCCCGGGCCCGCCCTGTGTGCCGCTCGAACGTCGGTGTTTCGTCAGCGCCGGCGACCACGCAGGCCCAGGCCGACCGCGCCCAGCACGATCGCGACGATCGAGGCCGCCAACACCGACCAGGCCATCGTGGTCAACGAATCGGTGAACACGTCGTAGATCGCCTCGATGCCGGCCCGGTTCAGGGTGTTCCTGGTTTCCAGCTCGTCCGCGATCGGTCCCCTCGCGGCGGAGCTCAGGAGCAGCAACAGGCCGCTGGTGACCAACAGACCGACCCCGGTCATGATCAGCGCGCGGAAGCGGTTCACCGCGACGGCGAGGCCGACCAGCAACAACACCAGGGTCAGGATCGGCAGCCACTTGCCCGCGTCGTCGACGGCCTGGAAGGCGTCCCGGCCCTGCTTGGCCTCGGAGGCGTGCGGCAGTTGGGCCAGGTCGATCGGGATGCTGGTGGGCAGGCTCGCCTTGGACACCGGGATCCCGGCCTTGTTCAGCCTGGGCACCACCGCGTCCAGCGGGCTCTTGAGGTTGACCACCACCTTGTCGCCGTCGGTCGTGACGTTCTTGCTGTCCCGGCCGAGGATGGAGGACATCACCACGTCGTGCGCGGTGGAGATGCCGTCCTTCCAGATCGCCTTGAACGAGGGCTTGGCGATCTCCTCCAGCACCGCGCTCTGCACCACGTCACGCGGCACCTGGCCGCGTACGGTCGGCGGGAGTTGCCGGATCACCTCTTCGGTCATCAGCCGGGCGACCTCGGTTCGGATCGCCGACTCGTCGATCAGCGCGACCGCGTTGTCGGTGAACCCCTGCTCGGAGACCACCTCCCAGCGCAACCACAGCGCGGACAACGCCGGGATGGTCAGCAGCACCGCGAGCACCAGGCTGATCCCGGCGACGGTGCCGCGCAACGCGCCGTACGCGGGTCGCGCGGGCTGCCGCGGCGGCGGACCGTAGGAGCCGGCACCGCCCGGGCCGCCCGGTTGGTACGGGCCGCCCGGGTCGTACGCGGGCGGTGGCGGGGCGGGCGTGGACGCGTAGGGCGGGGGCGGGGGCGGGTAGCCGCCACCCTGGCCCGGATACGAGCCCGGGGACGAGTGCATCGCGCTTCCTCCGTCGTTGTAGTCGGACCGCCGTGGAATCGGCCCGGCATCCGAGAGTCTCACTCGCACGCCGCTGCCACCGCCGCGCGCGCGGTGTTGTGCCTGTTCGGTGACACCCGGGTCGGTACCGGCGATCCGCGCACCCGGGCATAACCTGCGGGGATGGACACTGTGGACAACGCGCCGCAAGCCGGCCGCCGGCGACCCCGGGTAGGCCATATCCAGTACCTCAACTGCCTGCCCATCTACTGGGGCCTGGCCCGCACGGGCTCGTTGGTGGATCTGGACCTGACCAAGGACACTCCGGACAACCTCAACGACGCCCTCGTGCGCGGCGACCTCGACATCGCGCCGATCAGCGTGGTCGAGTACCTGCGCCACGCGGACGACCTGGTGGTGCTCCCGGACATCGCGGTGGCCGCCGACGGACCGGTGATGTCGGTGATGTTGGTCAGCCAGGTGCCGATCGACCGGCTCGACGGCGCCCGGGTCGCGCTGGGTTCGCAAAGTCGTACGGGGGTTCGGCTGGCCCGGCTGTTGCTGGAGGAGAAGTACGGGGTGCGACCCGAGTTCTTCACCTCGGCGCCCGACCTGGGCCTGATGATGCAGGAGGCGGAGGCGGCGGTGGTGATCGGCGACGTCGCACTGCGCGCGACGTTGTACGACGCGCCGCGGCTGGGGCTGCTGGTCTACGACCTCGCGTACGAGTGGAAGCAGTGGACCGGGCTGCCGTTCGTGTTCGCCGTGTGGGCCGCGCGCCGGGACTTCCTGGAGGCGTATCCGGACGAGGTGCACGCGGTGCATCAAGCCTTCCTGGAGTCGCGCGACCTGTGCATGCAGGAGGTGGACAAGGTCTGCGAGCACGTGGCCCGGTGGGAGGCGTTCGACGCGGCCACGCTGGAGCGCTACTACACCGAGGCGCTGGACTACTCGCTCGGGGAGCGACACCTGCGGGGGATGGCCGAGTTCGCCCGGCGGACCGCGCACGACACCGGATACGCGGCCGATGTGCGGGTGCGGCTGCTCGACGCCCCGCAGCTTTCGTGAGCGCGCCGGATAGGCTCGTTCCCGAGCATTCCTGCCGTGCCCACCGGCTCGGCGCTCGTCCGCTCGATGCGCACTCGTCGTACGCGCGATCGTTCCACTCGTATTCGTTCCATGCGGAGGCTTCCCCGTGATCAGCGATCTCCAGCCGGTCCTGGACCGGGCCGCCGGCGGTGGGCGGATCACGCCCGACGAGGCACTCGCCCTGTACGTGCACGCACCGCTGCACGCGCTCGGCCGGGCCGCCGACGCCGCGCGACGTGCGCGCTACGCGGACACCGTCGACATCGCGACGTACATCATCGAGCGCAACATCAACTACACGAACGTGTGCGTCACCGCGTGCAAGTTCTGTGCGTTCTACGCCCCGCCCAAGAGCGAGAAGGGCTGGGTCCGGGAGATCGACGACATCCTGCGCCGGTGCGCGGAGACGGTCGAACTCGGCGGCACGCAGATCATGTTCCAGGGCGGGCACCACCCCGACTTCGGCGTCGAGTACTACGAGCGCTCGTTCGCCGCGATCAAGGCCGAGTTCCCGCAGCTGGTCATCCACTCGCTCGGTGCCTCCGAGGTCGCGCACATGGCCAAGGTCTCCGGGGTGGGGATCGAGGAGGCCATCACCCGGATCCACGCGGCCGGCCTGGACTCGTTCGCGGGCGCCGGCGCGGAGTTGCTCCCGGAGCGCCCGCGCAAGGCGATCGCGCCGCTCAAGGAGTCCGGCGAGCGCTGGCTGGAGATCATGGAGACCGCGCACGGGCTGGGCGTGGAGTCCACCTCGACGATGCTGATGGGCACCGGCGAGACCAACGCCGAGCGCATCGAGCACCTGCGGATGATCCGCGACGTGCAGGACCGCACGGGCGGCTTCCGGGCCTTCATCCCGTACACCTACCAGCCGGAGAACAACCACCTGAAGGGGCAGACGCAGGCCACCCTGCTCGAATACCTGCGCCTGATCGCGGTCGCCCGACTGTTCCTGCACAACGTCGCGCACATCCAGGGCTCGTGGCTGACCACGGGCAAGGAGGCCGGCCAGCTCACCCTGCACTACGGTGCGGACGACCTGGGCTCGGTCATGCTGGAGGAGAACGTGGTCTCCTCGGCCGGTGCCCGGCACCGCTCCAACCGGATGGAGCTGCTGCACCTGATCCGCGCCGCCGGCCGCATCCCGGCCCAGCGCGACACCACCTACAACCACCTGATCGTGCACGACGACCCGGCGAACGACCCGGTCGACGACAAGGTGGTCTCGCACCTCTCCTCCACCGCCCTCGACGGCCCCACCGGCCGCACCGAATTGAAGGTCGTCGACGCCCGCTGACAGGGGTTGACGGGGTGGTTGGGCCTGTGTAGACCTTCTTCTGCCATTGGACGACCCGCCGGTCCTTCGAATGGGCGGGTTTTCCGTTTTCCGCAGGGGTGGGGAATCACTCGCACGGTGTAGTCGAACCGGGTCGACCCGACCGGGCCGAGCACCAAGCCCACCGAGGTGAAGCCGACGGGCACGCCCACCACGGCCGCGCCCGCGGTGAGCAAGCCGACCAAGCGCCCCGAGCCGGCCGAGACCGGCGCGGACGACGACAACGACATCACGGTGATCGGCGGGGCCGCCGCCGCGCTCGTGGTGGTCGGTGCCGGTGGCGTGCTCTTCGCCCGCAAGCGCCGCGGGACGCGCCGGGCGTAACCGCGACACATCGCGCCACGAACCGCCGTCGGGCTCCGGCCCGACGGCGGTTCCGTGCGTCGAAGGGGGGCTTGGGATGATGGGTGCATGTCGTCGACCCTGCATGTTGCGCCCGTTGTCCTGTCGATGGTCGGGGCGGAGCCGATTCGTGACGGTGCCGTGCTCGTGGAGGACGGGCGGATCGTCGCGGTGGGTCCGCGGGGGGAGTTGGCGACGGCGGGGGCCCGGGAGCGGGTGTGGCGTGGGGTGTTGACGCCGGGGCTGGTGAACGCGCACGCGCACCTGCAGTACACCGACTTCGGGGATCTGGCGTTGTCCGGGCTGGCCTTTCCGGAGTGGATTCGCGTGTTGACCGCGCGGCGGGCCGAGTTTTCCGAGGTGATGTGGCAGGAGAGCGCGCGGCGCGGGGTGCATCACATGTTGCGGTCCGGGACGACGGCGGCGGCGGATGTGGTCACCGATCCGTGTGTGCTCGTGCCGGTGGGCCGGTCCGGATTGCGGGGGATCAGCTACGTCGAGGTGATCGCGGACGACGCGATGTGGGCGGGCGGGCGGCGCGCGGCGTTCCTGGACACGCTGGACGGGGCGAGCGGTGGGCGCGCGCTGGGCGTGTCGCCGCACACCCCGTTCACGGTCGGCACGGCGGTGTTCGAGGAGTGTGTGGCGATCGCGCGCGAGCGTGGGTTGCGGCTGCACCCGCATCTGGCGGAGACCGCGCACGAGGCCGAGTTCATCCGGCACGGCACCGGCCGGTTCGCCGAGTTGAACCGGGCCATCGGCATGGCCCTGGAGTTGCTCGACGGCGGCAGCGGCGGCGGGCCGGCGGCCTACCTGGCCGGATTCGACGGGCTGGGCCCCGACGTGCACGTCGCGCACGGGGTGCATCTGGCCGCCGAGGATCGTGCGCTGCTGCGCGAGCACGGCACGGCGGTCGCGTTGTGCGTGCGTTCGAACGCGATCCTGGCTGCGGGGGAGCCGCCGGTCGCCGACTACCTCGCCGAGGGCGCGCCGATCGCGCTGGGCACCGATTCGCTGGCCTCCTCGCCGTCCCTCGACCTGTGGGAAGAGGCGGCGGCGGTCCGGGAGTTGGCGATCCGGCAGGGATACCGCAGGGACGACCTGGATCGGCGGCTGGTCGAGGCGGTCACCGTCGGCGGCGCGGCGGCGCTGGGCGGCCTGGACGGCGTGGGCACGCTGCGCCCGGGCGGTTCGGCCGATCTCGCGGTGTTCGACGTGCCGACGGAAGGCGATCCGTACGCGGCGTTGGTCGCACACGGCACGGGGTCGTGCGTGGCCACGGTGCTCGGCGGGCGGCTCGTGCATCGGCGCTGAGGCCGGCGACGGCGAGCGGGCGTGGTGGTCGGCGGTGGTCGCACGATCGTCGCGGCAGGGCGGTGCGGCCGAGGCGGCGTCGGCGGTTCGCGTCGGCCGTCCGGCGGCGTCGACGAACGGCACGACGGTTTCGGGCGGGTCGGGTATTCCACCCGACGCGCCCGCCGCGTTGCCCGCCCCGGGCACGCGCGCCCGGCCCGGCGCGAGATGATGGCCGGGTGACCCGAGCCTCCCTGGACAAGCAACCGCGTGAAGTCGCGTCGATGTTCGACGCGGTCGCGGCGCGCTACGACCTGACCAACACCGTGCTCTCCATGGGCCAGGACCGGTCCTGGCGCAAGGCCGTCGCACGCGCCGTGGACGCCCGCCCGGGAGAGCGGGTGCTCGACCTCGCGGCGGGCACCGGCACCTCCTCGTTGCCCTTTCGGGACGCGGGCGCGGACGTGGTGCCGTGCGACTTCTCGGTGGGCATGCTGCGCGAGGGCAAGCGCAAGCACCCGGAGCTGCCGTTCACCGCGGGCGACGCGACCCGGCTGCCGTTCAAGGACGCCACCTTCGACGCGGTGACCATCTCGTTCGGCCTGCGCAACGTCAGCGACACCGAGGGCGCGCTGCGCGAGATGTTGCGGGTGACCCGGCCGGGCGGACGACTGGTGGTCTGCGAGTTCAGCCGGCCCACCTGGCGCCCGTTCGAGACCGTGTACGTGGAGTACCTGATGCGGGCGCTGCCGCCGGTGGCCACCGCGGTCAGCAGCAACCCGGACGCCTACGTCTACCTGGCCGAGTCGATCCGGGCCTGGCCCGACCAGCCCGGTCTGGCGGCGCTGATCGGCAAGGCGGGCTGGGCGCATCCGGCCTGGCGCAACCTCACCGGCGGGGTGGTCGCACTGCACCGGGGCTTCCGACCGTCCGAGTGAGCCCGAGGCCGGCCACGCGTTCGGCGAGTGCCACAGGCCGGCCTCGCGCCCGCGCCTCATAGACTTGTCCGGCCAAAACCGTCCCGGTTTCGGCACTGCCGCAGAGACTTCCAGGGGAGTCGTCCGTGACCGACGCAGCGCCCGTCACAACCACCAAGCGCGCCGACTCGACGCATGAGGCCGACGTCATCGTGGTCGGGGCCGGTCCGGCCGGATCGACCACGGCGTATCACCTGGCCAAGTCCGGGGTCAGCGTGATCCTGCTGGAGAAGACCGCGTTCCCCCGGGAGAAGGTCTGCGGCGACGGGCTCACCCCGCGCGCCACCAAGCAGCTGATCGCGATGGGCGTGGACACCTCGGTCGAGGCCGGCTGGTTGCCGAACCGGGGTCTGCGGATCCTCGGCGGCGGCATGCGCCTGGAGCTGGACTGGCCGGACCTGGCCAGCTACCCCGCGCACGGCCTGGTCCGCAAGCGCGCCGACTTCGACGAGATCCTGGCCCGCCAGGCGTCCGCGGCCGGCGCCAAGTTGTACGAGCGGGCCAACGTCACCGGCCCGATCCTGGACGACCGCACCGGCCGCATCGTCGGCGTCAACGTGCGGATGAACGGCTCGAAGGAGGAGACCGTCTTCCGCGCGCCGATCGTGGTCGCCGCCGACGGCAACTCGACCCGGCTCTCCCTCGCGATGGGACTGCACCGCCGCGAGGACCGCCCGATGGGCGTCGCGGTGCGCACCTACTTCAAGTCCCCGCGCAGCGACGACGACTACCTGGAGTCGTGGCTGGAGCTGTGGGACCGCCGGGACGGCCAGGAGAAGCTGCTGCCCGGCTACGGGTGGGTGTTCGGCATGGGCGACGGTACCTCGAACGTGGGTCTGGGGCTGCTGAACACCTCGTCCGCGTTCAAGGACATCGACTACCGCGACCTGCTCAAGGGCTGGGTCTCGGGCATGCCCGAGGAGTGGGGCTACACCGACGAGAACCAGGAGGGCCCGATCCGGGGCGCCGCGCTCCCGATGGGCTTCAACCGCCAACCGCACTACACCAAGGGCCTGTTGCTGGTCGGTGACGCGGGCGGGATGGTCAACCCGTTCAACGGCGAGGGCATCGCCTACGCGATGGAGTCCGGTGAGATCGCCGCCCAGGTGATCACCCAGGCGGTGGCCCGGCTCACCCCCGAGGGCCGGGAGCGGGCGCTGTACGACTACCCGCGCATCCTCAAGCAGACCTACGGCGGCTACTACACGCTGGGTCGGATGTTCGTGAAGCTGATCGGCGACCCGCGGGTGATGAACTTCGCCACCAAGCACGGCCTGCCGCACCCGATGTTGATGAAGTTCGTGCTCAAGATGCTGGCCAACCTGACCGACCCGCGCGGCGGCGACGCGATGGACCGGATCATCAACGGCATGGTGCGGATCGCCCCGGCCGCGTGATGCGCGCGTAGTGGTGGTGGTGTGCTTGGCTCGGCGGCGCACCACCACTACGACCCCAAAGGACTGCTCCCATGCAAGACGCCCGTGAGATGCGCGACTTCATCGCCGGACTGCCCAAGTGCGAGCTGCACCTGCACATCGAGGGCACGCTGGAGCCCGAGCTGAAGTTCGCGCTGGCCGAGCGCAACGGGATCGAGCTGCCGTACTCCTCGGTCGAGGAGATGCGGGCCTCGTATCGGTTCGACAGCCTCGCCTCGTTCCTGACCGTCTACTACGAGGGCATGCGGGTCCTCGTGCACGAGCCGGACTTCTACGACCTGGCGATGGCCTACCTGCGCAAGGCCGCGGCGCAGAACGTGCGCTACGTGGAGATGTTCTTCGACCCGCAGGCGCACACCGGCCGCGGCGTGCCGTTCGACGTGGTCGTGCGCGGGCTGACCCGGGCGATCGGGGACGCGCGGCGCGAACTGGGCATCCGGGCCCAGTTGATCATGTGCTTCCTGCGCGACTTCCAGGCCGAGTACGCGATGGCCACGCTGGTGCAGTCGCTGGCGTACCGGGAGTGGATCGTGGGGATCGGGCTCGACTCGGACGAGCGCGGCAACCCGCCGGCCAAGTTCGCCGCGGTCTTTGCCCGGGCCCGGGCCGAGGGATACCGGCTGACCATGCACTGCGACGTCGACCAGGAGAACAGCGTCGAGCACATCCGCCAGGCGATCGAGGACATCGGCGTGGATCGCATCGACCACGGCTCGAACGCGCTGGAGGACCCCGAGTTGGTCGCGGCCATCAAGGAACGCGGCCTCGGCCTGACGGTGTGCCCGGTGTCGAACTCCTTCGTCGTGGACGGGATCAAGGAGCAGGAGATCCGGCGGATGTTGGACGAGGGCATCCTGGTCACCATCAACTCGGACGACCCCGCCTACATGGACGCGTACGTGCAGGAGAACCTGGAGCGCACCCAGGCTGCGCTGAACCTGACCCACGCCGAGGTGGCCCGCTTCGAGTACAACGCGTTCGCGATCTCGTGGCTGCCGGAGGACGTGCGGGACGGGTATGTGGCGGAGCTGCACGCGTACGTGGGTGCGGGCGCGAGCTGAAGCCGACCGGGATCCGGGGCCGGCCGCGGTCGGTGGATTTCGCTGAACTCCCTTGTCCGCAAGGGAGTTCAGTCTTCGGCGTGACCTTGGTGATCAGCCCGTCGGGTCGACCCAGGTGTTCGGGTCGGCGCAGTCGCGGTACTCGGTGGTCTCGATCAGGCGGGTGAGGGCGGAGTAGGGGATCAGGGTCCGGTCCCGCGTGGTCAGGGTGTACGAGCAGGCGCCGATGTCGGCGAGGAGCACGGCGCCGTCGGCGGGGACCCGCGTGTTGTCGTCCGATTCGGTGAGGTACCAGGTGTCGTGGCCGGCAACGAGGGTCGCCGGCCCCGGGCGGGTTGGGCGTCGGCCGGTGTCGGGCCCGCGTGATTCGACCCGGATCTGCAAGGTCCCGGGGTTGGCGTTGGCGCCCGGCTGCCAGGGCGTCCGGCGCGCGGCGGTCGGGTCCGGCGCGGGGGCGAGGGCCAGGGTGGACTCCCGGGTGCCCGTGCCCGCCGTCGGGACGAACCCGGCGGGCAGGGCGCCGAGCCGATAAGGGGTGCGGGTCCGCGGCCCCGGAGCGATTCGGATGCGTTCGGCGAAGTCGGTCAGCGAGGTACGGTCCGTGCTCCCGAAGACCAGCACCCAGGTGTCGGTGTCGTGGGCCCACGCGATGACCGGTTCGGTGACGTCGCGGGCCTTCGGCGCCGCACCCGCGACCCGGCTGTGCGACGCTGCGGGTGTGCTCGGGACAACCGAACCCGGTTGCAGCGGACCGCTGTTCGCGGACTCCTGGCCCTGGGAGGCGTCGTCCGCGAAGACGAACCCCGGTAGGTAGAAGGCGGGTCGGCCCTGGATCGTGATCGGTTCGCCGGCCCGCAGCAGCGCGGTGTCCAGGGTGGTCGCCGACTGCACGGTGACCCGACCGCTCGGGAATCGACCCCCGCCCAGGAAGCCGGCGTAGGCGCGTGGACCGTCGAAGCCCGACCCGATGCGGAGGTAGCCGGCGCCCGGAACGGTGTCGATGTCGACGGCCGGCGGCCGGGGCATCGCCGCCGGGCCGGGCCGGTTCGTCGCGTCGCCGCCATCGGATCCGGACAGGGTCCAGGGGACCAGCGCCCCCAGGGCGACCGCGGCCACCGCGGCCAGGCCCACGCCCGTGCGCCGGCGTCGGCGGATTCGACGGGCGCCGGCCTGCGCCGCCTCGATCAGGCCGTCGGCGCTCGGCGCGAGGTGTTCGTGGTCGGTGAAGGTGGCTGCGAGATCTTCGAGATCGGTCACGTCGTGTCTCCGTGGGTCGGGGCCGGGGTTCGGGTCAGCTCCAGCCGCAGCGTCGCCAGGGCTCGGGAGGCGTAGCCGCGTACGGTGCCGGGACGGCAGTTCAAGGTGGCGGCGATCTCGTCGTCGTCCAGGTCCTCGTAGTAACGGAGCACCAGCACGGCGCGCTGTTGGCGCGGGAGTTCGGCCAGGCGGTGCCACAGGTCCTCGCCGACGCCGAAGCGTTGCGCGTGGTCGGGGACGGTCGGCGCATCGGGGCCGGCCGACGTCTCGTGGGTCAGCGCGACGGTGCGGACCGCCTTGCGTCGGCGCAGGGACAGGAATTCGTTGGTGACCATGGCGCGTACGTACGCGTCCGGTCGGTCCAGGGCGGAGATGCGTTTCCAGCGCACCAGCGCCTTGGTCAGCGCGTCCTGCACGAGGTCGCGGGCCAGTTCCCGATCGCCGCACAGCAGTACCGCGTAACGCAGCAGGGCGGGCAGTCGCGCCGCCGCGAAGTCCTCGAACCGCATTCTGCCCGTCCCTTGTTCGGAAGCCTCCACACCCAACAAACGTCGCCGGAGCCCGATTTGCTGTGCGGCCGGCCGGCCGAACGGGTCCGGGCGATTGCCTCGACCACTACTACGCATTGCGTGGTACCGTGCAACGCACAAGAGCTGGAGGGGTCATGGATCCGAGTCAGTTGCTCAAGGGAGTGCTGGACCTCGCGGTGCTCGCCGTACTGCGCGAAGAAGACGGCTACGGCTACGACGTACTGCGCAGGTTGCGCAAGGCCGGCCTCGACGACGTCGGTGACGCGTCGGTCTACGGCACGCTGCGGCGGCTGTACAACGCCGGGCTCCTCACGTCCTACGTGGTGGCCAGCGACGAAGGCCCGAACCGTAAGTACTACGCCTTGAACGAGCCCGGCCGAGAGCGGTTCCGGGAGTCCACCGACACGTGGAACTCGTTCGCCCGGACGATGTCGGAACTGGTGGGGGAGACCCGATGAAGGACACCGCACTGCACCCCGTCGCGGAGGACTACCGCGTCGAGGTCGCCCGCATTCTGGCCGACCTGCCGGCCGCCGAGGCGGAGGAGATCCTGGACGACGTCGAGGTGAACCTGAGCGAGGTGGTCGCCGAACTCGACAGCGCGGTCACCTCCGAGTCGCTGCGCACCCGGCTGGGCACCCCGCACGAGTACGCGGCCGAACTCCGCGCGGCGGCCGGCTATCCGCCGCTGACGCCGCCCGGTTCGAAGCGCTCGGCCCGCTTCGGCAAGGTCGAACTCCTGTGTCTGGGACTGCTCGTGGTGCTCGGCTCGGCGCTCGTGGCCGGCTTCGGGATCGGTTCGCAGGACGACGCGCAGGGCCGGTGGTGGATCTTTCCCTGTCTGCTGGGCCTGGCTGTCGAGGCACTGAACGCACTGTGGATGCGCGGCCGCGGGCCGGGACTGCCCGAGATCGCCGCGCTGTCGATCACCCAACGCCTGGGGGCCTACGGGGAGTCCTTGCGCACGGGCCGATGGGCGGAACCGGTGCGCTTTCTGATCGGTCTGCAAAGCGCGTGGTGGGTCGCTCGGGCGCTGATCGTGGCGGCGCTCGCGTGGGTCGCGGCGGGTGGCGTGTGGTGGCCGGTCTGCACCGGTGTCCTGGCCCTGGCCGGGTCGTTGTGGCTGGGCCCGCGCGCGGCGCACGATCGTCGGCTGTTGTGGGTGGCGCTGCCGGTCAACGCGCTCGTGATCGGGGGCGCGGTCGGCATCCTCGGCGCGGGACAACTGACGCCGGGAACCGACTCGATCCAGTACGTGGGCGACACCAGCCCGCGGTACTCGGAATACCGCTCGACCGGGGACGGCCACCCACTGGACCCCGGCGTCCTGTTGGGCACCCTGGACGGACAACAGCTGAAGAACATCTATCCCTTCGACGCACAGGGGCGTCCGCTCAAGGACGTCCTGCTCTTCGACCAGAACGGTAAGCAACTCGGGCTCGCCGGCGACGACTACAACTATCGGTGCCACAACGCCGAGGGACGGAACCCGGTGCCCAACCGGGAGACCCTGCCGTTCCCGCAGCCTCGGGTGGTCTTCGAACCGGGAGCGACCGGTTGCCGGGTCGAGGAGGGCACCGCACCCTTCACGATCGCGATCCCGGTCCGACCGGGCGGGCAGTCCTCGGCGAACCCGGTGGCCGGTACGGTGCCGCAGCCCGGTGGGCAACCGCCGCAGGAGGCCCCGTCGTCGGCTCCCTCGGCCGGTGTCTCGGCGAAGCCGAATCCGCCGGTGAACCCGACCACCGCGCCGGTGCCGCCGAACTCGGCCCCGCCTGCCTCGGAGGCGAACCCGAAGACCGGGCAGCCGTCGACCCCGCCCGCACAGAGCGGGAGTTGAGGCCCTGGGCTCGGGCCTCGACCCGGGTCCCGGGACCGGCGGTCGTCGATCGCCCGGTCCCGGGCCGGTCGTGTCGGGTGGATGGCGAGTGGGCGGCAGGAGGACGGCAAGGGCGTTCATCGCGCGTCGAGTGGGCGTTGACCGCGACGTGGGACAACGGCCGGACGACTTCAGCCCCCGGCCGCCGCTCGGCCGCTCGTGACGCATCAGTAAGGTCTCTTATCCATGCTGACGTTTCGTGTTCTGGGAGCGCTCGAAGCGTGGGACGGTGACCGACCGGCCGACCTGCGCGGCCCGCGCCATCGGGCCGTTCTCGCTCGGCTCGTCCTGGCGCGGGGGCACGTCGTACCGGTCGACCGGCTGATCGAGGACCTGTGGCACGGTGAGTCGCCGCATCGCGCGCTCGGCTCCGTGCAGACCTTCGTGTCGCACCTGCGCCGCGCGCTCGAACCCGACCGGGCGCCGCGCACACCCTCGACCGTGCTGGTGACCGCGCCGCCGGGCTATGCCTTCCGGGTCGGCACGGACGAGGTCGACGCGTGGCGATTCGAGGCACTGGTACACCGGGCCGGCGGGCTGTTGGCGGCCGGCGCCGCCGAGGAGGCGCTGCGTGAGTTGACCGCGGCGCTGGACCTGTGGCGCGGGCCGGCCTACGCGCAGTTCGCCGACGAACCGTGGGCTCGGCCGGAGGCGGCCCGGCTGGAGGAGTTGCGCCTGGTCGCGGTCGAGCGCCGGGCCGAGGCGGGCCTGGCGATCGGGCAGGCGTCCGGGATCGTGCCGGGCCTGGAGGCGCACGCGGCCGCGCACCCGCTGCGCGAGGAGAGTTGGCGGTTGCTCGCGTTGGCGATGTACCGATGCGCGCGGCAGGGAGACGCGCTGGCCGTGTTGCGCCGGGTACGAACCGCGCTGCGCGAGGAGTTGGGGGTCGAGCCCGGCGCGCGGTTGCAGCGGCTGGAGGCGGACATCCTGGCGCACGCGGCGGAGTTGGACGTGCCGACGGCTTTGCCGAGTGTGGCGGGGGCGGCGGCGGTCGGGTCGGTGGTTCGGGAGGAGCCGGGGGCGGTTCAGGGCTCCTCGACGGTTGTCTTGGAACAGGGTTCCGGGCCTGCTTCGGGGCCTGTTCCCGAGCACGTTTCCGGTGATGCGACGGGAGGCGAGTTCGTGGCGCGTACGACCACGTTGATCGGCCGGGCCGAGGAGACCGCGACGCTGCTGGCCGCGGCCAAGCGAGCCGACGGACGGCTCGCGGTGGCGTTGGTCAGCGGCGATCCGGGCGAGGGCAAGACCGCGTTGACCGAGCACGTGCGGGAGTTGCTGGCCGCCGAGGGTTGGCGGGCGGCCTGGGGGCGCTGCCCGGAGTCCGGTGGCGCGCCGGCCGGGTGGCCGTGGACCCAGATGTTGCGCACGCTCGCGGCGGTGAGCCCGCCGGACGAGGAGACCGCGCGGGTGCTGGCCCCGCTGCTGGCCGACTCGTTCGTCCCGGTCGGCGACCAGGCGGCGGCGAAGCTGCGGCTGCATCAGGCGGTGGTGGGCTACCTGGCCCGGGCCGGTGCGGAGACGCCGTGGTTGCTGGTGCTGGACGACGTGCACCGCGCGGACGAGGAGACGTTGGCGCTGCTGTGCCACCTGGCCACCGACCGGGACGCGGCCGGGCGGGTGCTGCTCGTGGTCACCTACCGGCACAACGAGGTCGGCGACCTGCTCGCCGACGCGCTGGCCCGGTTGGCGCGGTGCGGTCCGGAACGCATCGAACTCACCGGCCTGGCCCCGGAGGCGGTCGCCGACCTGGTACGCGGGGCGGTCTCGGCGCCGATCGACGCGGACACCGTGCGGGCGATCGTGGACCGGACGGCGGGCAACCCGTTCTACGTCCTGGAGACGGCGCGGGTGCTCGCGGCCGAGGGGGCGCACGCGGCGGTGTCCGAGGTCCCGGTCGGGGTGCGGGACGTGATTCGGCGGCACGTCGCGGGGCTGCCGAAGGCCGCCCAGGAGGTGCTCAAGCAGGCGTGCG
This sequence comes from Embleya sp. NPDC005971, assembly GCF_040629175.1. Lineage (NCBI taxonomy): Bacteria > Bacillati > Actinomycetota > Actinomycetes > Kitasatosporales > Streptomycetaceae > Embleya > Embleya sp. NPDC005971. Next base: position 58,524 of record NZ_JBEXUX010000007.1, read on the forward strand.
TACTCGGCCGGGACATCGATGTCGACGTGTTGTTGGCGCAGAGCGGCACGGACGAGGACACCGTGCTCGACGCGGTCGAGTCGGCGCTGCTGACCGGCCTGCTGGTCGAACCCGACGCGGGCCAACTGCGGTTCACCCACGCGCTGGTCCGGGACACCCTGTACGAGGACCTGTCCCAGTTGCGCCGGGCCCGGATGCACGCGCGCACGGCCGAGGCGATCGAGGCCGTCCGACCCCGGGACGTCGCGGCCCTGGCGCACCACTACCTGGCTTCGGCCTCGCGCGCGACGGCGGCCAAGGCGACGCACTTCGCTCGGTTGGCCGCACTCGACGCGGAGATCCACTTCGCCTACCGCGAGGCGGCCGAGCTGTGGCGCGGAGCCCTGGTGGCCTTCGACCGCTCGGGCGTCGTGGACGAGGCGACCCGCAAGGAGATGGAGGCGGGCGCGGAACGCTCGCTGGCGCAGTCGGGGGACCACAGCCACGAGTGAGGTCGGGACGGCGCCGGCGGTCCGGTGTTTTCCGGCGCGCCTTCCGACGTCTTCCGGTTCTTTCGGTTCTTTCCGGTGCTTTCCGGTGTCTTTTGGAACGGGCGACAGGGCCCACTCGGACGAAGCCGAGGGGGCCCTGTCGTGTGCCACGCGGGAATCGGGCCCCGGGGGCGGGCTGTCCGGCGCGGGCGGCCGTGTCGGCCGTGCCGGGCCCGACGGGTGCCTACGCGGGGATGTGGCCGGCGATGATGGCGGCGTAGTTGGCTTCACCCCGGCGGTTGGGGTGGAGCGGGGCGGCGAGGTCGGTGGGGACGTAGCCCTCCAGCCACTTGGCGCCGGGCGCCTGGCAGGCGTCGTGGCCGGTGCTGGGGCCGGCCACGTCCACGTAGGTGGCGTCGTGGCCGGCGGCCTGGGCGGCGATCGTCGCGTTGAGGCGGTTCACGCTGCCCTGGAGGTAGTCCGCGTCGACGCCGAGGACCGGCTGGTACGGCCAGCAACCGCCGGGCTTGATGTAGAGGCCGTAGCCGGTGACCACGACCCGGGCCTGTGGTGCGCGCTGGTGGATGCCGGTCAGCACGGCGCCGAGTTTGGGGGCGAACGCGTCGATGCGTTGCGCGATTTGGTCGACGCCGCCGGCCGTCCAGCGCTCCTTGCACGGAGTCGCGAACGGGTCGAGTGTCGCGCAGCCCTGGGCCACGCCGACCAGGCCGACGTCGTTGCCGCCGATGGTGAGGGTGACCAGCGTGGTGTCCGTACCCAGCGCGTCGAACTGCGGGGGCGCCTCGCCCATGTCGATGCCGGCCAGGGACAGGTGTTGCGGGGACGTCATGTCGTTGGTGTCCGCGCCGCTGCAGGTGACGTCCCGCAACTCGGCGACGTTCAGGCGGGCCGCGAGTACGTGTGCGTAGTTGTTGGTGGATCGGCCGCAGGCCAGTGGCCCGGTGATGCCCGGGATCAGCGGACCCGAGGCCATCGAGTCGCCGAGCGCGACGTAGACCTGCCGATCCGCCGCGCCCGCCGGCGCGGTCGCGGCGACCAGGCCGGACAGGGCCAGTGCGCTCGTCGCGATCGCCGCCGCCGTCCCGCGCGCGAACCCGCGCAGGCGTCGGCGTGGGCTCCGGGGACTGCTGTGCAGCCGACTCCTCGTGCGTGCAGCAGAGTTCATGACGACTCCCGCCGGTCGTGGAATGTCCCACGCGTCATCATGCAGACTCGGACACAGCGGCTTAACTGGTGAGTAACACAGACTTTCCGGGAGGTGCCTGTGACACGTGACAACTCGTCGGGGGACCGGCCACCCGGCGTGTCGGTCGCGGCCGGTGCGCGGGTCGCCTCCGATCGGCCGCGCTCCGAGCGCCCGTTACGGATCGGCGGGCGCCCGGTGGCGGCCCGATTGCGGGCCGGCGCGCCCCGGTTGACCAGGGAGGTGCTGGAGCGGTTGCCGGCCGAGTTGCCCGCCTACGCGGCGCTGCCGGCCGAGGAACTGGCCGGGGACATCGCCGAGATCGTGCAGCACACGGTGCGGCTGTTCGCCGACGTGGTCGAGGGACGGCCGGGGGCGGGCGATCCGGACCTTGCGCCACAGTGCGCCTCGGCGGCCCAGCGGGCGGAGGAGGGTGTACCGCTCGACGCGATACTGACCGCGTATCAGATCGGCATCGAGATGTGCTGGCGGGAGATGACCGATCAGGCGCGCCCCGAGGAACTCGCGGATGTATTGGCCCTGTTCGCGGATCTGCTCGGCATACAGCGGGCCATCGTCGCGGGCGTCGCGTCGGCCTACCTGGAGGCCCGCCGCCTGTTGGACGGCCCGGAACAGAGCGGCCGACACGCACTGTTCGCGGCCCTGCTGGCCGGGGAGCCGGCGGACACCGTGGCCGGTCGGACGGGGGTGCGCCCGGCCGCCCACTACCTGGTCCTGACCCTGGTCCTGGCCGCTCATCCGGACGAGGCCCGCCTCGGCCCCTGCGCCGCCATCGCCGCGCGGCGCAAGTTGCGCCGGATCCGGCAGGCCCTGGACGGCTTCACCGGCCGCTCCGCGCTGACCGCGCTCGACCCGGGCGGCGGGACCGCGTTGTTGCCGATGGACGCCGCGCCCGACTGGTCGGACGTACGCGCCCTGATCGCCCGCGCCGCCGACGCGGCCGACACCGCGATCACCGCCTCGGCCGCACTCGCCGAGCCGACCGGCATCCCGGACGCGGTGGACCGCAACACCGAGGTGCTCCGGCTGATCCGCGACACCGGCCGCGGTCCGGGCCTGTACCTGCTCACCGATGTGTTGCTCGACTACCAACTCAGCCGTCCGAGCGCCGCGTTGGCCGGACTGGCCGGCCTCCTCGCGCCGCTGGAGGGCAGGCCGGAGCTGTTGCTGACGCTGGAGACCTACCTCGCGCATGGCCGCGACCGCCGGGCGACGTCGGGCGCCCTGCACCTGCATCCGAACACGGTCGACTACCGGATTCGCCGGTTGACCGGCCTGATCGGGCTCTCCCCGAACCGCGCCGAGGACCTGCATCGACTGAACGCGGCCCTGGTGGCGCGGCGGACGTTGAGGCCGAGGCCGCCGGGTTGACGTGGTTCAGGCGGCGGGGGTTCGCCGGGTCAGCGGCGCAGGGCCGGATACAACGCCTTTGGGTCGGCGGACAGGGCGGCCTTGGCGTCCCGGCCGTAGTGGTCGACGAGCACCTCGTATCGCCCGGCTTCGAGGTCAGGTGGTACTCGAAGCGTGGTGGGCGGTCCTGGTAGCGGGACCGGGGCCGCGATCTCGCGCCGGTACTCCAGACCCTGGCCGCGTGGGGTGACCGCCGGCCGGCCGGGGAGCCGCCGGTGGAGTTCCGACACGGCGACCACGAACTCGACGTCGCGGTGATGTGCCGGGGCTGCGGGACGGAGGTCGTACCGGGCAGCGTGCGTGTGCATGTGCGCGCGGAGGGGTGGGAGTTGTCGGGCCGGTGGGGTGAGGGCCACTGTGGGGCCCGGCCGGCACCGGTCGAACCGCTCGGAGACGACCGACACCGGATCGGGCCGCCGCTGCCGCTGCCGCAGCCGATCGGAGGTTGTGGGTCCCGGCATGAGCGACCCGGACGGGTGACCGGGAGGGGGCGGCCACGGGGTGGATGGGAAACCGCCTGCGCCCTGCTGTTCGGCAGGGTTCGGTGGGCTGCGTCACGCGAACCTGCAACAGGTCCGCTTCGGTGCCGGCATCCCGACCGCCGCCGGCATCCGGTCGCGCCTGCCCACTCGGAGCGGGTGGTTGGTGGTCGAGGAGTGGACGGGCGTCCGGCTGCGCTCGGCGCGGGAGGGCCGCGCGCTTGACCCTGACACGGTGTGAGGCCGTGCACTGGGAGGCGTCATGTTCACCATCGGAGACTTCGCCCGGCACGGTCGGGTATCGGTACGCATGTTGCGGCACTACGACGCGATCGGGCTGCTGCGGCCCGCCCACGTCGACGCGGCAAGCGGCTACCGCTTCTACCAGGCGGGCCAACTCGCCCGGCTCAACCGCGTGATCGCGCTCAAGGACCTCGGCTTCACCCTCGACCAGGTGCGGAGCATCCTGGACGAACAGGTGAACGTCGACGAACTTCGCGGGATGTTGCGGCTGCGGCGGGCCGAACTCGCCGCCACGGTAGCGGCGGACGCAATGCGACTGACCCGGGTCGAGGCGAGGCTCCGGACGATCGAAACCGAGGGACGAATGCCCACCGACGACATCGTGATCAAGCGCATCCCCGCCGTGCGGGTTGCCGAATTGACCGCCACGACCACCGCCGACGCCGACGGGCCGGAGGGGATCGGGCCGATCATCGGCCCGCTGTACGACGAACTGTGTCGCCGACTCGACGTTGCCGGCGTGCCGGCGACCGGTCCCGCAATCGCCTACTACGACGCCGCGTCGGATGGTGACGACACCGTCGTCATCCACGCCGGCCTGACCGTCGAGGCCGAGCCCCGCGCCGACTTCGACTTCGCGATCGTGGACCTGCCCGAGATCGGGACGGCCGCGACGTACGTACATCGCGGTTCGATGGACAACGTGATGACCGGCGTCCAGGCGATGGCCCGGTGGATCGACGGGCATGGGTATCGATCGGGTGGATACGCCCGGGAGTTGTACCTCGAATGTCCCGAGGACGAGGAGCAGTGGGTGACGGAACTCCAGGAGCCGATCACGCCGGCCTGATCCGACCCGGGTCGCCGACGGACGGCGCCGGGTCGGACGGCATCACGAACACGTACGACCCGGCGCCGGTGGACCACCGGCGGACGACGACGACCGTCAGCGTGCCCGGTGGGCGGGCCGCCCACCGCGTACGGGCGCATCGACCAGCCGCCACAACGAGGCCCAGTGACCCGCCGTCAGATCCTTGGGCAACGCGAACGCCGGCACCCGTTCCTCCCGAAACCACCCGCGCAGCGCGGAGGCCCCGAACCGCCCGGTCCGACCCAGCACTTCACGCAACCCGCGCCCCGGGCCGGTGAACACCTGCCGCACCAACTCCTGGTACGGACCCGGCCGGCCCTCGACCAACGGCACATCCCGGCGGGTCATCGTCAACAGCCCACCATCCACCGACGGCATCGGCCGAAACGCCCTCGCCGGCACGCGGGCGTGCAACCCGAACTCGTACCAGGGCCACCAGGCCGCCGTCAGCATCGTGGCCCCGCCCACGCCCGCCCGCCGCCGGGCCACCTCCCACTGCACCAACAGGACCGCGCTGCGCCAGTGCTCCGTTTCCAACAGTCGCCGCAACACCGGCGTGGTCAGGTGGAACGGCAGATTGCCCACCACGGTGTGTGGCTCGCGCGGAAACCGGAAACGCAACACATCGGCGGCCACGACCTCGACGTGTCCGGGGACTCGCCGGGCCAGCAGCCGAGCCCGCTTCGGATCGAGCTCCACCGCCGTGATCGCCCGACCGGTCCGACTCAACGGCAGCGTGATCGCACCGTCTCCGGGCCCGATCTCGACGATCGGCCCGGATGTACGCGCGACAAGGTCCTCGAAAAGTGCGATCACGGCACGATCGACGAGGAAGTTCTGACCGAGCTCATGACGTCCACCATGAGTGGGATAAGGCACGAAGGGGCTCCGCAAAGGCAGTTCGGAACCGGGCAACACGAAATGGCCGCACCGGCGTATGGACCCGAAGTGCGGCGGAACCAGGAGAGACGAAAGCCCTCGGCCGCCGCTAGAAGCGGCGAGTCCTCGTGTAAGCGGAAGCGAACATGCCCCGACCATAGCCCGCCGGCTGCGGCGCCCTCGAACTATTTCCCGCCGGGGGGCGCGGGCCCGTCGACTCGCGAGGTCGGGGTGGAGGTGGAGTTCGGCACGAATCGGCTCAACTGGTAAGTGGACGGATATATCAACCGTCCGCAGAACTGGTCGATCCTGATGGTCGACATATCGAACTGCTCGTCCTCGGCACGGAGTTTTCCAAGGTGAGCCCGTAGCTCCGCATGTTCATCGGTCGCGAAGATCACCTCCCAGTGCCCCGCGTCGGGAGCGAAACGAACGGCGTCCCGCCGCTGCCGCTCTTGCTCCCGCTGTTTCCTTTTCCGCTGCCCTGGCATGGCCTCAGCATCGCCGCCGTCCATCCCCGCGACAAGGCATTTCGACGTGGCGACACCCGCAGTGGGGCACTCGGCCTGTCAAGGGGCGGGAGCGGGCCGGCGTTGGTGACGACGCCGGTCCACCGGTCCGGCTCGTCGGCTTCGTTCCAGGTGACTTCGAGTTCGCGGTGCGTGAATTCTTCGGCTCCGCGGTGCACGGCCACCTGCGCGCCCCCCGGGTTGGATGACGGCGGGGGATCGTCGAGACCTCCGCAGGCGACGCCTCTCGGGGCGAAGTAGATGGCATATCGCCACCGTTCCGGCGTGCGATACAGCATGAGTGTCGCCGGCGTCCCCAACGCGCGCCAATACGGCCGCCTCTTCCCCATGGTGGAAAGGTATCGGCCACGACAGAAAGGCCATCCGCGCCACGACCGCTGTCTGCAGCCGCCTCCCCGGCATGAGCCCGACCTCATGGCGCGCCGACGACTCGCGATGGTGAGGCGGGGGAGGGCCCGTGTGTTTCCGATTCCCCGTCCGGGCCGAGTTCCGATTGTTACGAGCAGTTGCGTGTATTCGGATGCACCGGGCGGAGCCCCTCTCGGGCCGGAGAGGTGTGGTCCGGGCCGAATGCGCGGGGTCGGGCAGCGGGTGTCCGTCTCGCTCGGTCGGGGCCGGACGGCGCGGCGACGGAGGGTGGTTCGTTGGGGAGAGGCGTGTGGCGAGGGGGTTGTGTGCCACCGCGCCGACGGTGGGGACGGCGATCGTGCTGCGGGGCGGTGGTATTCGTGTGGGCCCGTTGGTCGGGCCGGGGCACGAAGGTTGTCGTCGGGGTGGGTGTGTCGTTTCTCGGGCTCCAAATTGTGGCATACCGGGTTTTCTGGTCTTGTTTCTTTGCTTCGTGACCATGTCACCGGTCTGCGACAGCGGTGTTGTGGACCGACGACGTCGGTATCCCTGCGATCCGTGGTCACTACATAGTGATTGAGCAGGCACACCGAGGAGTCGAGATCGCTTCGGCTTCGATCACCGGATATCAAGGGGTCTTTCATATGTTCGGCAACCGTCGTAAGGCCGTTCTCGTCTCGGCAGCCCTCCTCGGGGGCATCATGCTGACGACGGCGTGCCAGGAGACGGACAAGAACTCGGGCGCCGCGCAGGGCACTTCGCCGGCAGCCGCGCCGGCTCCGGCGACTGTCCCGGCGGCCGCCCCGGCCGGCTCCTCGACCACGGGTGGCAACCAAGGCGGCAACCAGGGTGGCAAGACGGAATCCACCGGAAAGACGTCCGCCGGGAAGAGCTCCGGCGGGCAGGGTACGACCGGTGGGACCGGTGGGACCGGTACCGGCGCGAACGGCGAGATCCGGAAGTGCTTCACCGACGACCTGAATATCACCGCGCAGGACGCCACCATCGGGGGCGACAACGACCGCACGGTCGCGGTGACGTTCAAGAACATCGGTCACGACTGTGCGATGTCCGGATTCGCGGGTGTCGACCTGAAGACCAGCGAGGGGCCGCTGTCGGCGAAGCGCACGAGCGAGCCGATCGTCCCGATCCTTCTCAAGAGCGGCCAGTCGGTGTCGTTCGGAATCCACTACCCGATCGGCGAGTCGGGTGGTTCCGGTGTCCGGATCACGGGTCTGCAGATCACCCCGCCCGGTGAGACGAAGACGGTCACCCTCCAGTGGCCGGGCGCCGCCACGCTGCCCGTCACGGACGGCGCCGGCTCCCCGGTCACGGTCGGCCCGATGGGAAGCGCCGGCCAGGGCGGCTGACCCACCCCACACGGCGGCAACACCGACGAACCTCCCGGGCCCACCCCACCGCACAAGCGCTGGGCCCGGCCACACTGCCGCCGCATCGCCGATGGCAAGGGCCCGGCCGCTCCTCCGCGACGGCTCACGCTCGGGCGGGGGGCCTGGACGAGGTGCGCCGGCTTGTACCCGCCGACGGATTCCGTCGATCGGTGCTGGTGCTGGTGCCGGCGTCGGCGGCGGCGCTGCCGAAACGACCGTGGCCGCCACTGCTACGGCAACGCGACTGGTAACAACGACCATTCCAGGCCGCCCACCAGCCATCCGAGGAATCCCCTCGCCCCAGACCAGGAACGTCACAGGACCAGACGAGACCCAAAGCCACTGGCAACCGCCCCACCGATGTGGGCTTTTGCGTCCGGCACTCCTACCTGCTGTCCCGAGATCGGCGACTTCGACGCAGTTCGATCCTCGGTCGGAGGAACTGGGGTCGATCCACAGAGCGGTTGGGTGGTCCTGGGAGAAACAGGACTGATCGCGGTGGGTGCTTTTGTGGGGGTCGGTGGGTGCCTTTCCGGGTGGGTCGGTCGGGTGTTCGCGGCGGGCGGTCGCGCCTTGGTCGGGTTGGGCGCGGGTGGCTTTGTGCTAAACGGTCGACGTGGACCGGCGGAGATGGGCCCGGTCCCACCGTCACCGGCGGCCGGGAGCCCTCGGCACCCCGGCGAGACGTGGGTGTTGCTCACCGGAAAGGCGCTGGCAACGGCGCGGAGGGAGGGCGGCCCGGTCGGGTCCGCCGGGGAGCCTTCCCGAATGGGTCGGGCGTTCGCGGCCGGCGGTTGCGTCTTGGTCGGCAGCGGGTGGCTCAGTGCTAAACGGTCGGCGTGGGCCGGCGGAGATGGGCCCGGTCCCACTGTCACCGGCGGCCGGGAGCCCTGGGCACCCCGGCGAGACCCGGGTGTTGCTCGCCCGGAAAGGCGCTGGCAACGGCGGAGCGGGTGGGTGCTTTCGTCGGGTCCGCCGGGGAGCCTTTCCGAGTGGGCCGGGCGCTTGCGGCGGGCGGTCGCGTCTTGGTCGGGTTGGGTGCGGGTGGCTCAGTGCTAAACGGTCGGCGTGGGCCGGCGGAGATGGGCCCGGTCCCACTGTCACCGGCGGCCGGGAGCCCTGGACTCCCCGGCGAGACCCGGGTGTTGCTTGCCTGGAAAGGCGCTGGCAACGGCGGAGCGGGTGGGTGCTTTCGTCGGGTTCGCCGGGGAGCCTTTCCGAGTGGGTCGGGCGCTTGCGGCGGGCGGTCGCGTCTTGGTCGGCGGCGGATGGCTCAGTGCTAAACGGTCGGCGTGGACCGGCGGAGATCGGCCCGGTCCCACCGTCACCGGCGGTCAGGAGCCTTGGGTTTCCCGGCGAGAGGTGGGTGTTGCTCGGCTGGAAGGGCGCCGGCAACGGCGGAGCGGGAGGGCGGCCCGGTCAGGTCCGCCGGGGAGCCTTCCCGAGTCGGTCGGGCCGTTTCGGCGGGCGGTGGGTGTGTGGTGGCGTGAGGGTGAGGAGAAGAGCGGGCCCTGAGTGGGCGGTTCCGGTCGTCGGAGTGCGCAACCCGGCCCCCGGCACGCGCTCTCGCCGCCCGGTCACGTAAAACCCCAGGTCACTGGACCCCCGGGTCCGGGAAGCCGTCTCGGGATCCGGGTCGTGACTTTTCAGGCTCGCGGACGGCTCTCCGCCCGGGCGCGCCGACCCGAAACGCCCACCGAGAGTCATGACCCACGCGGATTCCGCCGCCGGGGTGCACACTCCGGCCCTCGGCACCCACTCTCGCCGTCCGCTCCCACAAAACCGCAGGTCAGCGGACCCTCGGGTGTGGGGAGCCGTCTCGGGGTCCGGGTCGTGACCCTTGAGGCTCGCGGGCGGCTCTCCGCCCGGCGGCTCCGACCGGAAACGCCCACCGAGAGTCATGACCCACGCGGATTCCGCCGCCGGGGTGCACACCCCGGCCCTCGGCACCCACTCTCGCCGTCCGCTCCCATAAAACCGCAGGTCAGTGCTAAACGGCGGGCCCGAAGGCGTCCCGCCATCCGGATCGAGACCTGCCCAACCCACTGGCAGCCCTTCCACACTGCGCACCCACCCCGAAACCCCCGCCGAAACGCCCCGACCGACTCGGGAAGGCTCCTCGGCGGACCTGACCGGACCGCCCTCCCTCCGCGCCGTTGCCAGCGCCTTTCCGGCGAGCAATGCCCGCGTCTCGCCGGGGAGCCCAGGGCTCCTGACCGCCGGTGACGGTGGGACCGGGCTGATCTCCGCCGGTCCACGTCGACCGTTTAGCACTGAGCCATCCGCTGCCGACCAAGACGCAACCGTCGGTCGCGCACGCCCGGCCCACTCGGGAAGGCTCCCCGGCGGACCCGACGAAGGCACCCACCCGCTCCGCCGTTGCCAGCGCTTTTCCGGCGAGCAACACCCGGGTCTCGCCGGGGAATCAGAGGCTCCCGGCCGCCGGTGACGGTGGGACCGGGCTGATCTCCGCCGGTCCACGCCGACCGTTTAGCACTGAGCCACCCGCGCCCAACCCGACCAAGACGCGACCGCCCGCCGCGAACACCCGACCAACTCGGGAAGGCTCCCCGGCGGACCCGACGAAAGCACCCTCCCACTCCGCCGTTGCCGGCGCCTTTCCGGCAAGCAACACCCACCTCTCGCCGGGAAACCCAGGGCTCCCGGCCGCCGGTGACGGTGGGACCGGGCCGATCTCCGCCGGTCCACGCCGACCGTTTAGCACTGAGCCACCCGCACCCAACCCGACCAAGACGCGACCGCCCGCCGCGAACACCCGACCAACTCGGGAAGGCTCCCCGGCGGACCCGACGAAAGCACCCACCCGCTCCGCCGTTGCCGGCGCCTTTCCGGCAAGCAACGCCCACCTCTCGCCGGGAAACCCAAGGCTCCCGGCCGCCGGTGACCCTGGGACCGGGCCCATCTCCGCCGGCCCACGCCGACCGTTTAGCACAAGGCCACCCGCTGCCGACCAACACGCGACCGCCGGCCACAAAGCACCCAACCCACCCGGGAAGGCTCCCCGGCGAACCCGCGAAACCGTCCCCTTCGACGGCGAGGGCGGCTCAGGCGGTGGCGCGTGGCGCGTCGCGCGCGGCGCGCGGACTCCGGCCACGCACTGGGGCCGAGCAAAAGTCGGGTGAACTGACCGAAACGACGAACACACTGATGTGGCGGGCAGGGAAGCCGGTCCGGATGGGGCAAGGCCCGACGGCACCTGCCGCGACTCGGGCGCGCGGCACCCCCGGCGCTACCGCGAACTCGCCCCCCGGCGCGTCAGCGCCCACGACTTGACCGTCGCCCGTCGCCCGTCGCCCGTCGCCCGTCGCCCGTCGCCCGCCGCCCGCCGCCCGTCGCCCGGTGATAGTGACCGCCGACCGCCGACCGCCGACCGCCGACCGCCGACCGCCGACCCCGCCCCCCGACCCCACCCCCCACCCCCGTCACGAGCCCCCGCCGGGCCCGCCGCCCCGCGCGGAGCGCGGTCCAATCCGTGACGCTGTGTGCGCGCCCGGCGCGAGCGATTATCACAACCGATCATGATCGGCCAAATTTGATGCGCTTGTGAACGGGTGGTATAGGGGCATCTCATGATCAACATCGTCCGTGAGTGGCGAACCGTTTAGGCTCCCCTATTTCTCACCCTGTGTGATTTTTGCCTGCACGCAACCGTTTCTGATCGATCATCAGGTGGGGAAGATCACACCATGATCGTTCCCTACCCGTGTCGCAGATCACATCGCAAGGGGCCTAGGATGGGCGCCGTTCCGGCAGCTTGTGAACCCGGTCACATGCGTGACATCGGGGGACTGAGAAGGGAGATGGGAGCGCGGTGAACCTGTACGCGCCGATCCTCGTGCTCGGGGGCATTGCCCTGGCCTTCGGACTGGTCTCCCTCGTGATGGGGGCGCTCACCGGGCCCAAGCGCTACAACCGGGCCAAGCTCGAAGCCTACGAATGTGGCATCGAGCCGACCCCGCAGCCGGTCGGCGGCGGGCGATTCCCGGTCAAGTACTACCTGACGGCGATGCTCTTCATCGTCTTCGACATCGAGATCGTCTTCCTCTACCCGTGGGCCGTCTACTTCGACTCTCTCGGGATGTTCGGTCTGGTCGAGATGGTCCTGTTCGTCGCCGCGGTCTTCGTCGCCTACGCCTACCTGTGGCGTCGCGGCGGCCTGGAGTGGGACTGACCATGCGGCCCGTGAACCACGACGCCCGGACGAGCCGACACGCCCAGGCTTCCCCCAACGACTGACCGAGAGAGGGCATCCGCGTGGGTATCGAGGAGAAGCTGCCCAGCGGCTTCCTGTTGAGCACCGTGGAAGGGCTGGCCGGCTACTTCCGCAAGGGATCCTTCTGGCCGGCCACGTTCGGACTCGCGTGCTGCGCGATCGAGATGATGGCGACCGGCGCCGGCCGCTACGACCTGGCCCGGTTCGGCATGGAGGTCTTCCGGGCCTCGCCCCGCCAGGCCGACCTGATGATCGTCGCCGGCCGGGTCAGCCAGAAGATGGCGCCGGTCCTGCGGCAGATCTACGACCAGATGCCCAACCCCAAGTGGGTGTTGTCGATGGGCGTGTGCGCGTCCTCGGGCGGCATGTTCAACAACTACGCGATCGTCCAGGGCGTCGACCACGTGGTGCCGGTGGACATCTACCTCCCCGGTTGCCCGCCGCGGCCGGAGATGCTGATGGACGCGATCATCAAGCTCCGCGAGGAGATCCAGGCGATGCCGCTGGGCGTCAACCGCGAGAAGGCGGCCCGCGCCGCCGAGCAGGCCGCCATGAAGGCGCTGCCCACCATCGAGATGTTGCCCGCGAGCGCCCGCCGCGGCGCGCACGAGCTCAACCCCGGCATTCCGGTCGGCCACGCACCCGAGGGGGGCACCCGGTGAGTACACCCCCGAACCCCACGCCCGAGGAGAAGGCCCAGCTCCCCGCCCCCCGCGACATCCACGGCGAACCGACCGGCGAACCCGTCGAGGTCCGGCACGGCATGTTCGGCGCGAGCGGATCGGGCGACACCTCCGGCTACGGCAAGCTGGTCCGTACCGTCGCCTTCCCCGGCGCCGCCGCCCGCCCCTACGGCGGCCCGCGCGGAACCGCGGCCGGCGAGGGCGAGTTCGACCTGGTCGCCGACGAACTCTCCGGCGCCCTCGCGGAAGCCGGCATCGAGTTCGACGAGGCGGTCGAGAAGGTCGTCGTCGACCGCGGCGAACTCACCTTCCACGTGCGTCGCGAGTCGTTGCCCCGGATCGCGCTGACCCTGCGCAACGACCCGGCCCTGCGCTTCGAGTTGTGCACCGGCGTGTCCGGCACGCACTACCCGCAGGAGACCGGCCGCGAGCTGCACGCGGTCTACCACCTGCGCTCGATCACCCACAATCGGGCGGTCCGCCTGGAAGTGAGCGTGCCCGACGCCGACCCGCACCTGCCGTCCCTGGTGAGCGTGTATCCCGCGCTGGACTGGCACGAGCGGGAGACCTACGACTTCTTCGGCCTCGTCTTCGACGGCCACCCCGCGCTCACGCGCATCCTCATGCCGGACGACTGGCCCGGCCACCCGCAGCGGAAGGACTACCCGCTCGGCGGCGTGCCCGTCGAGTACAAGGGCGCCCAGATCCCGCCGCCCGACCAGCGGAGGTCGTACAACTGATGAGCGATCAGACAACGACACCCCCATCCGCCGCGCACGCGCGGGAGACCACCGAGGGCCGGGTCTACACGGTCACCGGCTCCGACTGGGACGAAGTGGTCCAGGCCGCGGCCGACGCCGACGAGCGCATCGTCGTCAACATGGGCCCGCAACACCCGTCCACCCACGGCGTGTTGCGACTGATCCTGGAGATCGACGGGGAGAGCGTCACCGAGGCCCGGTGCGGAATCGGTTACCTGCACACCGGTATCGAGAAGAACCTGGAGTTCCGCAACTGGACCCAGGGCGTCACCTTCGTGACGCGCATGGACTACCTGATGCCGCTGCACAACGAGACCGCGTACTGCCTCGCGGTGGAGAAGCTGCTCGGCATCACCGACGACATCCCCGAGCGCGCGCAGGTGATCCGGGTCCTGCTCATGGAGCTCAACCGGATCTCCTCGCACATGGTCTGCCTGGCCACCGGCGGCATGGAGATCGGCGCGCTCACCGTGATGACCTTCGGGTTCCGCGACCGCGAACTGATCCTCGACGTGTTCGAGATGATCACCGGGCTCCGGATGAACCACGCCTACATCCGCCCGGGTGGCCTCGCCCAGGACCTCCCGCCCGGCGCCGTGGACAAGGTCCGCGAGCTGGTGAACATCCTGCCCGGCCGGATCCGCGAGTACGAACTGCTGCTCAACGACAACGCGATCTTCAAGGGCCGCACCCAGGGCATCGGCTACCTCGACCTGGCCGGCTGCATGGCGCTGGGTCTGACCGGCCCGGTGCTGCGCTCCACCGGCCTGCCGCACGACCTGCGCAAGACACAGCCCTACTGCGGCTACGAGAACTACGAGTTCGACGTGGCCACCGCCGACTCGTGCGACTCCTGGGGGCGGTACCTGATCCGCATCGAGGAGATGAAGCAGTCGCTGCGGATCGTCGAACAGTGCCTGGACCGACTCGCTCCCGGACCGGTCATGGTCGGCGACAAGAAGATCGCCTGGCCCGCACAACTCGCGCTCGGCGCCGACGGCTTGGGCAACTCGCCCGTGCACATCGCGAACATCATGGGCACCTCGATGGAGTCCCTGATCCACCACTTCAAGCTGGTCACCGAGGGCTTTCGGGTACCGCCCGGCCAGGTCTACAGCGCGATCGAGTCGCCGCGCGGCGAACTGGGCGTACACGCGGTCAGCGACGGTGGCACCCGCCCCTACCGCGTGCACTTCCGCGACCCCTCGTTCAACAACCTGCAGGCCATGGCCGCGATGTGCGAAGGCGGTCAGGTGGCCGACGTGATCGTCGCAGTGGCGGGCCTCGACCCCGTCATGGGAGGTGTCGACCGATGAGTACGGACCTGGGCATGCCGATGCCCCCGGCCAAGCCGGCTCCGCCGTTTCCGCCCGAGGTGCGGGCCCGCCTGGAGGTGGACGCGAAAGAGGTGATCGGGCGCTACCCACAGGCCCGTTCGGCGCTGCTGCCGCTGCTGCACCTGGTGCAGGCCGAAGAGGGCTACGTGACCGGCACCGGCATCGAGTTCTGCGCCGACATCCTGGGCCTGACCACGGCGGAGGTCTCCGCGGTCTCGACCTTCTACACGATGTACCGACGTCGCCAGGGCGGCGACTTCCACGTCGGCGTCTGTACCAACACGCTGTGCGCGGTGATGGGCGGCGACGAGATCTTCGCGAGCCTGAAGGACCACCTCGGGATCGGCAACAAGGAGACCACCGCCGACGGCGTGGTCACCCTGGAGCACATCGAGTGCAACGCCGCCTGCGACTACGCGCCCGTGGTGATGGTCAACTGGGAGTTCTTCGACGACGCGACCCCGCAGTCGGCCAAGGAACTCGTGGACGACCTGCGCGCGGGCAAGGACGCGGTGCCCACCCGCGGCGCGCGCCTGTGCACCTTCCGGGACACCTCGCGGATCCTGGCCGGCTTCCCCGACGAGCGCCCCGGCGCGGTCGACGAGGGCGGCGCGGGCGGTGCCGCCAGCCTGGTCGGCCTGCGCATCGCCAACGGCACGAACACCGACGAGCCGACCCGCCGCCCCAAGATCGTGGGCAGCCCGCGCAGCGCGGCCGAGCAGGCCGCGAACGAGCAGCCCCCCGCGCCGAGTTCGCACGACGCCCCGGCGCCCACCGCCGAGTCCGACCCGGCCCACCCCGCGCCGCCCACCGGGGCCGCGACCGACCAGGACGGGGACCAAGCGCCGTGACCGACCCCTCCCTCCTCACCCCCGTGCTCTCCGCGAACTGGGACGAGCACCGGCCGTGGTCGCTGGACACCTACCGGCGCGACGGCGGCTACGACGGCCTGCGCAAGGCGCTGGCGATGCACCCCGACGAGGTGATCCAGACCGTCAAGGACTCCGGCCTGCGCGGTCGCGGCGGCGCGGGCTTCCCCACCGGCATGAAGTGGGGCTTCATCCCGCAAAACGACGGCAAGCCGCACTACCTCGTGGTCAACGCCGACGAATCCGAGCCGGGAACCTGCAAGGACATCCCGCTCATGTACGCCAACCCGCACGTGCTGATCGAGGGCGTGATCATCGCGTCCTACGCGATCCGCTCCGAGCACGCGTTCATCTACGTGCGCGGCGAAGTGGTCCCGGTGCTGCGCCGACTGCACAACGCGGTCCGTGAGGCGTACGCCGCCGGCTACCTCGGCAAGAACGTGCAGGGCTCGGGCTTCGACCTCGAACTCACCGTGCACGCGGGCGCCGGCGCCTACATCTGCGGCGAGGAGACCGCGCTGCTCGACTCGCTGGAGGGCCGCCGCGGTCAGCCCCGACTGCGCCCGCCGTTCCCGGCGGTGGCCGGCCTGTACGCGTCCCCGACCTGCGTGAACAACGTCGAGTCGATCGCCTCGGTGCCGCCGATCCTGAACAAGGGCGTCGAGTGGTTCCGCTCGATGGGCTCGGAGAAGTCGCCCGGCTTCACGCTGTACTCGCTGTCCGGACACGTCAAGCGGCCCGGCCAGTACGAGGCCCCGCTCGGGGTGACCCTGCGCCAACTGCTCGACCTGGCGGGCGGGGTGCGCGAGGGACACCGGATCAAGTTCTGGACGCCCGGCGGCTCGTCCACGCCGATGTTCACCGACGAGCACCTGGACGTACCGCTCGACTACGAGGGCGTCGGCGCCGCCGGATCCATGCTCGGCACCAAGGCGCTGCAGATCTTCGACGAGACCGTGTGCGTGGTGCGCGCGGTGTTGCGCTGGACCGAGTTCTACGAGCACGAGTCCTGCGGCAAGTGCACGCCGTGTCGCGAAGGCACCTATTGGCTCACCCAGTTGCTCACCCGGCTGGAACGCGGCGAGGGCACCGAAGCGGACCTGGAGACGTTGCTCGACGTCGCCGACAACATCCTCGGCAAGTCGTTCTGCGCGCTGGGCGACGGTGCCGCGAGCCCGATCCAGTCCTCGCTCAAGTACTTCCGCGACGAATATCTGGCGCACTTCGAGCACGGCGGCTGTCCGTTCGACACCGCGGCATCCACCGCGTGGGCGAGCACAGCCCCCGCTTCCATCGGGGCAGGAGCGCAGAGCTGACATGACCGTCACGACCAACACCCCAGCGGGTGGGCCGCCGGCACCCAAGCCGGAGGACCTCGTCACCATCTCGGTGGACGGGATCGACGTCTCCGTGCCCAAGGGCACCCTGGTGATCCGGGCGGCCGAGCTGATCGGCATCCAGATCCCCCGGTTCTGCGACCACCCGCTGCTCGACCCGGTCGGCGCGTGCCGGCAGTGCCTGGTCGACGTCGAGGGCCAGCGCAAACCGCTCGCCTCGTGCACCACCACCGTCACCGACGGCATGGTGGTGCGCACCCAACTCACCTCGCCCGTCGCGAAGAAGTCGCAGGACGGGGTGATGGAGCTGCTGCTGATCAACCACCCCCTGGACTGCCCCGTCTGCGACAAGGGCGGCGAGTGCCCGCTGCAGAACCAGGCGATGGGCGCGGGTCGTTCCGCCTCGCGTTTCGCCGAGGTCAAGCGGACCTTCCCCAAGCCGCTGCGGATCTCCTCCGAAGTGCTGCTGGACCGCGAGCGCTGCGTGTTGTGCGCACGCTGCACCCGCTTCTCCGAACAGGTCGCGGGCGACCCGTTCATCGCGCTGATCGAACGCGGCGCACTGCAACAGGTCGGGATCTACGAGAAGCAGCCCTTCGAGTCCTACTTCTCCGGCAACACCATCCAGATCTGCCCGGTCGGCGCCCTCACCTCGGCCGCGTACCGCTTCCGCGCCCGGCCGTTCGACCTGGTGTCCTCCCCGACCACGTGCGAGCACTGCGCGTCCGGGTGCTCGCTGCGCGCCGACCACCGACGGGGCAAGGTGCTGCGCCGGCTCGCCGGCGACGAGCCCGAGGTCAACGAGGAATGGAACTGCGACAAGGGCCGCTTCGCGTTCCGCTACGCCACCCGACAGGACCGGCTCACCTCCCCACTGATCCGGGACGAGGAGAGCGGCGAACTGGTTCCCGCGTCCTGGTCCGAGGCGCTGAGTGTGGCCGCGCGCGGGCTCGCCGCCGCACGCGGCTCGGCCGGCGTCCTGGTCGGCGGGCGGGCCACGCTGGAGGACGCCTACGCGTACGGCAAGTTCGCCCGAGTCGCGCTGGACAGCAACGACATCGACTTCCGGGCCCGCGAACACTCGGCCGAGGAGGCCGACTTCCTCGCCGCCCGGGTGGCCGGCAGCGGGCTCGGGGTGACCTACGCCGACCTGGAGAAGGCCCCCGGCGTACTCCTGGTCGGGTTCGAGCCCGAGGACGAATCGCCGATCGTGTTCCTGCGGCTGCGCAAGGCCGCCCGCAAGGGCCTGAAGGTCTACGGCATCGCGCCGTTCGCCTCGGCCGGCCTGGTCCGGATGAAGGGCACGCTGTTGCGGGCGGCCCCCGGCACCGAGACCGAGTGGCTCTGTGCGCTCGGCGACCCGGCGGTCGAGGGCGAACTCCCGCGCGCCGCCGCCGAACTGCTGCGCACCCCGGGCACCATCGTGCTCGTCGGCGAGCGCCTGGCGGGCGTGCCCGGCGCATTGGCCGAGGTCACCGCGCTGGCCGCGGCCACCGGCGCCCGACTCGCCTGGATCCCGCGCCGGGCCGGCGAGCGCGGCGCGCTGGACGCGGGCGCGCTGTACAACCTGCTTCCCGGCGGGCGACCGGTCGGCGACCCGGCGGCCCGAGCCGAGACGGCCGCCGCCTGGGCGGTCGCCGACCTGCCCGGCGGCTACGGCCTGGACACCACCTCGATGCTCACCGCGGTCCGCGAACAACGCCTGGGGGCCCTGGTGGTCGGCGGTGTCGAGGTGGACGACCTGCCCGACCCGGCCGGCGCGATCGCCGCGCTGGACGCGGCCCGCTTCGTGGTCAGCCTGGAGCTGCGGCACAGCGCGGTCACCGAACGCGCCGACGTGGTCTTCCCGGTCGCCGCACCCGCCGAGAAGCCCGGCACCTTCGTCGACTGGGAGGGCCGCGAGCGCCCGTTCGCCACCGTGCTGAAGAAGGACCAGCTCACCGGCGACCTGGCCGCGGTGATGTCCGACCTGCGCGTGCTCGACGCGATCGCCGAGGCGATGGCCGAGCAGTGCGAGGGCACCCCGATCGACCTGCCCTCGCTCACCGCCGCCCGCCGCGAACTGCGCCGGCTCGGCCGGTGGGGCGGCGACCGGGGACCGGCCCCCGAGGGCACCGCCCGCGAACTCCCGCGCCCCGGCGCGGGCGAAGCCGTACTGGCCACCTGGCGGCTGCTCCTGGACGAGGGCCGGGGCCAGGACGGCGAACCCCATCTGGCGGGCACCCGGCGCACGCCGGTGGTCCGGCTCTGTGCCTCCACGGCCGCCGAGATCGGCGCCGAGGACGGGAGCGGCGTCACCGTGACCTCGTTGCACGGGGAGATCACGTTGCCGCTGCGCATCACCGACATGACCGAGCGGGTGGTCTTCCTGCCCGCGAACTCGCCCGGCTCCTCGGTGCGTCGCGCACTGGGCGTCGGCGCCGGCGAACTGGTTCGGATTCGGCCGGCGGTCGTGGACCTGGCCAACGCCGAAGGTCCCCCCAACGGAACCGGCCGCAACGGTCGGACCGCACACGTTCATGAGGAGGAGCGGTGACGGACAGCGGCATGCAGCTCGCCGCGGTCGGGTTCGGTACCGACGTCTGGTGGCTGATCCTGCTCAAGGCGGTGCTCATCTTCGCGTTCTGCGTCGTCATGACGCTGTTCGCGATCTGGTGGGAACGCAAGGTCGTGGCCTGGATGCAGATGCGCATCGGGCCCAAGTACACCGGCCCACAGGGCCTGCTCCAGTCCCTCGCGGACGGCGTGAAGCTCGCGCTCAAGGAGGACATCACCGTCAAGGGCGCCGACAAGGCCGTCTACATCATCGCCCCGATCGTGGCGATGGTCCCGGCGTTCATGGCGTTCGCGGTGATCCCCTTCGGGCCCGAGGTCTCGATGTTCGGGCACCGCACCAATCTGCAACTGACCGACCTGCCGGTCGCGGTCCTCTACATCCTCGCGGTCGCGTCCGTGGGCATCTACGGCATCGTGCTCGCGGGCTGGTCCTCCGGCTCGACCTACCCGCTGCTCGGCGGGCTGCGCAGCTCGGCGCAGATGATCTCCTACGAGATCGCGATGGGCCTGTCGTTCGCGGCGGTGTTCCTCTACGCCGGCTCGATGTCCACCTCGGAGATCGTCGCCGCCCAGCAGGACACCTGGTACGCGGTGCTGCTGCCGGTCTCGTTCATCATCTACGTCGTCGCGATGATCGGTGAGACCAACCGGGCGCCGTTCGACCTTCCCGAGGCCGAGGGCGAGCTGGTCGGCGGATTCCACACCGAGTACTCGTCACTGAAGTTCGCGCTGTTCTTCCTCGCCGAGTACGTGAACATGGTGGTGGTCAGCTCGCTGGCGACCACCCTGTTCCTCGGCGGCTACCTCGCGCCGTGGCCGATCACCGCGGTCTGGGACGGCGCCAACTCCGGTTGGTGGCCCTTCCTCTGGTACTTCCTCAAGGTCCAGGCCTTCATCTTCGTGTTCATCTGGCTGCGCGGCACGCTGCCGCGGTTCCGCTACGACCAGTTCATGAAGATCGGCTGGAAGGTGCTGATCCCGCTCTCGTTGGTGTGGCTGATGCTGGTGGCCACCGTGCGTGCGCTCAAGAACGAGGGCTACGAGCAGTCCCGGATCGTGTTGTGGGTCGCGGGCGGCGTGGTCGCCCTGCTCCTGCTGTCGATCCTGTGGGACGCGATCACCCCCGACCGGGACGAGGAGGCGGACGCGAAGGCGGCCGGACCCGAACCGTTCGACCCGATGGCGGGCGGGTTCCCCGTACCGCCGATGCCGGGACAACAACTTCCGCCGGTGCCGCGCCGCAACGTGCGCAAACCCGAGCCGGTCGGTGCGCCGGCCGCGGCGGAGCCCCCGGCCGACCGCACTGAAGGAGAGGCATAGACCCGTGCCCAAGTTCCTCGGACCGGTCGCGGGGTTCGGTGTCACCTTCGCGACGATGTTCAAGAAGGCGAACACCGAGTACTACCCGTACGAGAAGAAGGTCACCGCACCGCGATTCCACGGCCGGCACCAGCTCAACCGGTACGCCGACGGGCTGGAGAAGTGCATCGGCTGCGAACTGTGCGCGTGGGCGTGTCCCGCCGACGCGATCTTCGTGGAGGGTGCCGACAACACCGACGAGGAGCGTTTCTCGCCCGGTGAGCGGTACGGCCGCAACTACCAGATCAACTACCTGCGCTGCATTTTCTGCGGCCTGTGCATCGAGGCGTGCCCGACCCGGGCGCTGACCATGACCAACGAGTTCGAGCTCGCCGACACCAGCCGGGCGAGCCTGATCTTCACCAAGGAACAGCTCCTCGCACCGCTGTACGAGGGCATGGTCCCGGCGCCGCACGAGATGTACCCGGGCACCACCGACACCGACTACTACCTGGGCAAGGTCACCGCGGCCGCGCCCGGCACGGTGACCCAGGAGCCCCGGGAGTCGGCCGAGGAGCACAAGCAGCGGACGGAGGCGGGCCGATGAGTCCCGGAATCGACTTCGCGGCCGAGGTCACCAAGACCTCCACCGGTGAGGCGCTGCAGTTCTGGGTGCTCGCGGTCGTCGCGCTGATCGGTGCCCTGGCCACCGTCTTCATGAAGAAGGCGGTGCACAGCGCGCTCGCGCTGGTGACCACGATGATGTGCCTGGCGATCTTCTACCTGGCCCAGGGCGCGGTGTTCCTGGGCATCGTGCAGATCGTGGTCTACACCGGCGCGATCATGATGTTGTTCCTGTTCGTGCTGATGCTGGTCGGCGTCACCTCGGTGGACTCGCTCAAGGAGACGCTGAAGGGCCAGCGGATCGCCGCGGTCGGGCTGGGCCTGGGCTTCGGCATCCTGCTCGTGGCGGGCATCGCCAACGCGTCGATCACACACTTCACCGCGCTCGCCACCAAGGCGCCGGGCAACCGCCCGGTCTACCCGGCGGAGACGAACGACGAGGCGCTGGCCGCGGCGTCCCAGGGCAACGTGCAGGGTCTGGCACACCAGATCTTCACCAAGTACATCTGGGCCTTCGAGATGACCAGCGCACTGCTGATCACCGCGGCGGTCGGCGCGATGGTGCTCGCGCACCGCGAACGCCTGGTGGCGCGCAAGACCCAGCGCGAGTTGTCCGAGCAGCGGGTGCGCGAGAACAAGCAGGTCACGCCGCTGCCCACGCCCGGGGTGTACGCCCGGCACAACGCCGTGGACGTGCCCGCGCTGCTGCCGGACGGCAGCATCTCGCAACTGTCGATCAACGGCACCCTGCGCGCCCGCGGCCAGATCCGCGACGTCAGCGCCGAGGCGGTGCACAGCGTCGCCGAACTGGAGAGCGCCGGTAGCGACGCCGACGACGAGGCGTGGCCGGACGAGTCGGACGCTCGCTCGTCCGCACCGGTGCCCACCGCCCGGCAGGAACACGACGACGCCGACTCTTCGGCGGGCGACGGCTCGGGCAACGAGGTTGCCGCCGGCGCAGGCTCCAAGGAGGGGCGCCCGTGAACCCGGTGAACTACCTGTACCTGTCCGCGCTGTTGTTCACCATCGGCGCGGCCGGGGTCCTGCTCCGGCGCAACGCGATCGTCGTGTTCATGTGCGTCGAACTGATGCTGAACGCGTGCAACCTCGCGTTCGTCACGTTCGGCCGCATGCACGACAACCTCGACGGCCAGATCATCGCGTTCTTCACGATGGTCGTCGCCGCGTGCGAGGTCGTGGTCGGACTGTCCATCATCATCGCCATCTTCCGCAGCCGCCGGTCGGCCTCGGTCGACGACGCCAGCCTCATGAAGTGGTAGGTCGGAACCGGTGATCGAAACCTCCTCCCTGGCCTCCGGCGTCATGCTCGCCAACGAGGGCGGCGGCGGGCTGCACTCCGTCGCGGCAACCGGCGCCTATTCGGCGATGTGGCTGGTCGTCGGCCTGCCGCTGCTGGGCGCGCTGCTGTTGCTCGTCGGTGGCAAGCGCACCAACGCCTTCGGCCACATCCTCGGCACCGCGATGGCCCTCGGGTCGTTCGTGGTCGGCGTGGTCCTGTTCGTGACCATGCTCGGCAAGGACGACGCGGACCGCTCGGTCGACCAGCACCTGTGGACCTGGGCGCCGGTCAACGAGTTCCAGGCCGACATCGGTCTGCACCTGGACCAGTTGTCCATCGTCTTCGTGTTGCTGATCACCGGTGTGGGCTCGCTGATCCACATCTACTCGATCGGCTACATGGCGCACGACGAGAACCGTCGGCGCTTCTTCGGCTACCTGAACCTGTTCGTCGGCGCGATGCTGCTGCTGGTGCTGGCGAACAACTACCTTCTGCTGTACGCCGGTTGGGAGGGTGTGGGGCTCGCCTCCTACCTGCTGATCGGTTTCTGGCAGCACAAGCCCAGCGCCGCGACCGCCGCCAAGAAGGCGTTCATCATGAACCGCGTCGGCGACTTCGGTCTGGCCGTGGCGATCTTCCTGATGTTCACCACGTTCGGCTCCTTCGACTTCGCCGACGTGCTCGGCGGCAGTGCGAGTGCGAGCGACGGCACGATGACCGCGATCGGCTTGATGTTGCTGCTCGCCGCGTGCGGCAAGTCGGCGCAATTCCCGCTCCAGGCGTGGCTCGGCGACGCGATGGAGGGTCCGACCCCGGTCTCCGCGCTGATCCACGCGGCAACCATGGTCACCGCCGGCGTGTACCTGATCACCCGGTCCGCAGAGATCTTCAACGCCTCACCGGACGCCCAACTCGCGGTCACCATCGTCGGTGCGATCACCGTGCTGTTCGGGGCGATCGTGGGTTGCGCCAAGGACGACATCAAGAAGGCGCTGGCCGCCTCCACGATGAGCCAGATCGGCTACATGATCCTGGCCGCGGGCCTGGGTCCGATCGGCTACGCGTTCGCGATCATGCACCTGGTCACGCACGGCTTCTTCAAGGCCGGGCTGTTCCTGGGCGCGGGTTCGGTCATGCACGGCATGAACGACGAGGTCGACATGCGCCGCTACGGCGGCCTGCGCAAGTACATGCCGATCACCTTCGTCACGTTCGGCCTGGGCTACCTGGCGATCATCGGCTTCCCGCTGCTGTCCGGGTTCTTCTCCAAGGACAAGATCATCGAGGCGGCGTTCGCCAAGGGCGGCACCTCGGGTTGGATCCTGGGCGCGGTCACCCTGCTGGCGGCCGGCCTCACCGCGTATTACATGACGCGCGTGATGTTGATGACCTTCTTCGGCAAGGAACGTTGGAAGGAGGCGCCGGCGGGCGCGCCGGCCGACTGGCACGAGCCGCACCCGCACGAGTCGCCGACCTCGATGACCGGTCCGATGATCCTGCTCGCGTTCGGATCGGTGTTCGCGGGCGGGTTGTTCGTGCTCAACGATTCGTTTGTCAAATGGCTGACGCCCGTCACCGGCTTCTCGCACGGCGATCTGCCGATGAGCGAGTGGGCGGTCACCGGCATGGCGCTCTCGATGGTCGCGCTCGGCTCGGCGGTGGCCTACCTGCAGTACGCCCGTCGGGACGTGCCTGCGGTGGCGCCGGCCGCGAGCCTGGTCACCGTCGCGGCGCGGCGGGACCTGTACCAGGACGCGGTCAACGAGGGCCTGGTGATGCGGCCCGGCCAGTACCTGACCCGCCTGCTCGTGTGGTTCGACAACCGCGGCGTGGACGGATTCGTGGGCGGACTCGCGGCGTTCATCGGCGGCACCTCGGCGCGCGTGCGCAAGGTGCAGACCGGGTTCGTGCGTTCGTACGCGCTGTCCATGTTCGGCGGCACGCTGCTGGTCGTGGCCTGCACGCTGATGGCTCGGATGGCCTGAACATGACCATCCGGACACGACCCCAGCTCGCCCACCCCGTAGGCGCCTTGGCGGAGGGACTTCGATGAACGGCCACTTTCCCTGGCTGACGACGCTCGCGGCGCTGCCGTTCGTCGGCGGGCTGTGCGTCGCCGCCGTGCCGGCCGGCAAGCGCAAGCTCGCCAAGAACGTGGCGTTGTTGTTCAGCCTGCTCACCCTCGCCGTCGCGATCGTGGTGGCGACCAGATTCGACAACGACGGCGACCGGTTCCAGGTCACCGAAAGCTACAGCTGGATCTCCTCGTTCGGCGTGCGCTGGTCGCTGGGCGTGGACGGGATCGGCCTGGTGCTGATCCTGCTCACCGCGGTGCTGATGCCGCTGCTGATCCTGGCCTCGTGGCACGACGCGGACACGGCGCCGGTGAACGCCGACGGATCGGCCGGCACCGGCAAGGCCGCGCCGCGTAGCACGCACGCGTTCTTCGCGCTGATGTTGCTGGTCGAGGCGATGGTCGTGGTGTCCTTCGCGGCCACCGACGTGTTCATGTTCTACGTCTTCTTCGAAGCCATGCTGATCCCGATGTACTTCCTGATCGGTGGCTTCGGCGGCCCGCAACGCTCCTACGCGGCGGTCAAGTTCCTGCTCTACAACCTGCTCGGCGGCCTGGTCATGCTGGCCGCCGTGGTCGGTCTGTACGTGGCCACCGCCAACCAGGGCATCGGCATCGACGGGCACGGCACCTTCGACTTCGTGAAGATCTCGCAGGCCGTGGCCACCGGCCAACTGGACATCGACCCGACCGCGGAGAAGGCGCTGTTCCTGGGCTTCATGTTCGCGTTCGCGGTCAAGGCGCCGCTCTGGCCGTTCCACACCTGGCTGCCGGACACCATGACCGAGGCCACGCCCGGCATCGCGGTGCTGGTCACCGCGATGGTGGACAAGGTCGGCACGTTCGCGATGTTGCGGTTCTGCCTGGAGATCTTCCCCGACGCCTCGAAGTACTTCGCCCCGGCGGTGATCACCCTCGCGGTGATCGGGATCATCTACGGCGCGCTGCTCGCGGTCGGTCAGACCGACATCAAGCGGCTGATCGCGTACACGTCCATCTCGCACTTCGGCTTCATCATCCTGGGCATCTTCGTGATGACCAGTCAGGGTCAGTCGGGCGCCACGTTGTACATGGTCAACCACGGGTTCTCCACCGCGGCCCTGCTGCTGATCGCGGGCTTCCTGATCACCCGCCGCGGCAGCAAGACGATCGCCGACTTCGGTGGCGTGCAAAAGGTCGCCCCGATTCTCGCGGGTACGTTCCTGGTGGCCGGACTCGCGACCCTCTCGATGCCCGGACTCGCCCCGTTCGTGAGCGAGTTCCTGGTGTTGGTGGGCGCGTTCGCGAAGTACAAGGTGGCGGCGATCTTCGCCACCACCGGCATCGTGCTCGCCGCCCTGTACGTGCTGGTGCTGTACCAACGCACGATGACCGGCCCACTGCGGCCGGGCAATGAGAAGCTCCGCGACCTGGTGCCGCGCGAACTGGCGGTCGTGGTACCGCTGATCGCGTTCCTGCTCGTGCTCGGCGTCTACCCGAAGCCGGTGCTCGACGCGGTGAACCCGGCCGTGGACCACACGCTCAGCCGGGTGGAGCAGAAGGACCCGGCGCCCACCAAGCCCATCGAACAGGCCGCGGGCACCGAGGCGCACACCACTGGAGGCTCCAAGTGAGCATGAGCACCGCCGCAACGGCAACGCTCGCCGTGACGAAGGTGGACGCGCCCACCATCGAATACGGCAAGCTCTCGCCGATCCTGATCATCGCCGGCGTCGCGGTGGTGGGCGTGCTGATCGAGGCGTTCCTGCCTCGGCCGGCCCGCTACCGCGCGCAGCTCACGGTGGCCCTGGTCGGCATGATCGGCGCGTTCGGCGCGGTCGTCTGGCTCGCCCGCGACCTGCCGGACGACCACCGGGGCAGCATCACCGCGATGGGCGCGGTCGCCGTGGACGGCCCGTCGTTGTTCCTGCAGGGCACGCTGCTGCTGATCGGCATCGCGTCGGTGCTGCTGATCGGCGAGCGCAGGCTGGAGCCGGCCGGCGGCGACGCGTTCGCCCCGCAGGCCGCGGCGGCGCCGGGCAGTCAGCAGGAGAAGGACGCGACGGCGGCGGGCTGGACGCAGACCGAGGTCTACCCGCTGACCATGTTCTCGCTGGTGGGCATGCTGCTCTTCCCGGCGGCGAACGACCTGTTGATGATGTTCGTCGCGCTCGAGGTGTTGTCCCTGCCGCTCTACCTGCTGTGCGGGCTGGCCCGGCGCAACCGGCTGCTCTCCCAGGAGGCCGCGCTCAAGTACTTCCTGCTCGGCGCGTTCTCCTCGGCGTTCTTCCTGTTCGGCGTGGCCATGCTCTACGGCTACTCGGGCAGCGTCTCGCTGGACAAGATCGGGGTGGCCTCGGCCGGCGCGATGGACAACGACGCGCTGCTGCTGATCGGGCTCGCGATGGTGGCGGTCGGCCTGCTGTTCAAGGTCGGCGCGGTGCCGTTCCACTCCTGGACGCCGGACGTGTACCAGGGCGCGCCGACCCCGATCACCGGGTTCATGGCGGCGGCCACCAAGGTGGCCGCGTTCGGCGCGATGATGCGCTTCTTCTACGTCGCGCTGCCGGGCATGCGCTGGGACTGGCGGCCGGTGATGATCGGCGTCGCGATCGCGACCATGGTCGCCGGCGCGATCATCGCGATCACCCAGACGGACGTGAAGCGACTGCTGGCCTACTCCTCGATCGCCCACGCGGGTTTCATCCTGACCGGAATGATCGCGATGAACGACGCGGGCGTGTCGTCCACGATGTTCTACCTTGTGGCCTATGGGTTCGTCACTCTGGGTGCATTCGCGGTCGTCACTCTGGTGCGCGACGCGCGCGGCGAGGCGACCCACCTGTCCCATTGGGCGGGGCTGGGCAGGCGTTCCCCGCTGGTCGCAGGAGTGTTCGCACTGTTCCTGCTCGCCTTCGCCGGCATCCCGCTGACCAGCGGTTTCGCCGGAAAGTTCGCGGTCTTCCAGGCGGCGGCGCGCGGTGGTGCGGGCAGCCTGGTGGTGGTCGGTGTGCTGTGCAGCGCGGTTGCCGCGTTCTTCTACGTACGGGTGATCGTGTTGATGTTCTTCTCGGAGCCCAAGGTCGACGGTCCGACCGTTGTCGTACCGAGCGTGATGACCACCGCTGCCATCGCGCTGGGGGTAGCCGTTACCGTGGTCCTTGGCATCCTCCCGCAGCCCGTACTGGACCTCGCGGACAAGGCAGCCTTGTTCGTCCATTAGGCAAGACGCAGAGACTCTGCGTGATCGACAGGAGAGAACCGTCATGGCGATCGTGGGGCCCTTCGGGCTGAGCGTCACGGACGAGACTCTCGATGCCGAGATCAGGGCGGGGATGGCCGCCGTGGAGCAGGAGCTCCTGGCGGCCACCAAGAGCGAGTTCCCCTACCTGACGCAGACCTCGCGGCACCTGGTCGAGGCGGGCGGCAAGCGGTTCCGGCCGCTGCTGGTGCTGCTGGCCGCCCAATTCGGCGACTGGCAGGCGCCGGGCGTGGTGCCGGCGGCGGTGGTGTGCGAACTGACCCACCTGGCCACGCTGTACCACGACGACGTGATGGACGAGGCACTGCTGCGGCGCGGCGCGCCCAGCGCCAACTCCCGCTGGGACAACTCGGTCGCGATCCTGACCGGCGACTTCCTGTTCGCCCGGGCCTCGGAGATCGTCGCCGACCTGGGCAACGAGGCGGTGCGGATCCAGGCGCGGGCGTTCGCCCGGCTGGTGACCGGCCAGATTCGCGAGACGGTCGGTCCGCGCCCGGGCGACGACCCGGTCGAGCACTACCTGTCGGTGATGGCGGACAAGACCGGCTCGCTGATCGCGGCGTCGGGCCAGTTCGGTGCGATGTTCGCGGGCGCGGACGAGCACGTGGTGGACATCCTGACCCGGTACGGCGAGCGGTTCGGCGTCGCGTTCCAACTCGCGGACGACGTGCTCGACATCGCCAGCGAGGCGACCGAGTCGGGCAAGACCCCGGGCACCGACCTGCGCGAGGGAGTGCCGACGCTGCCGGTGCTGCACCTGCGGGCGGGGGTGACCGGTTCGTCGCCGGCGGCCGATCGGCACCTGCTCGCGCTGCTGGACGGACCGATCACCGACGACGCCGAGCACGCGGAGGCCCTCGGGCTGTTGCGTGCCCACCCGGCGCTCGCGAAGGCCCGTGAGGACACCCGGCGTTATGCCGAGGCGGCGCGCGAGGTGCTGGCGCCGCTGCCCGAATGCAGCGCCAAGCGGGCCCTGTCGTCGCTGTGCGAGCTGGTCGTCGAGCGCAGCGCGTAGTTCGTCCCGCCGGCCCGCCCGTGGATCACGCGGGCGGGCCGCGGTCTGCCCAGGGAGTGCTCGGCGGCTGCTCCCCCGGGAGTAGCGCGTGGGGTGCCATGTCACCATCAAGTCCTGTGCCCGAGGGTCCCGCACGTCTTGAGGGTGACGTTTTGCAGTGACGTACGGCCGACGCCGATGGCCCGGTGCCGATGATCCCCTTGTGGTGTCGCATTCGACATCGAATCAGGGGGCAATCTCCATGACTCGCACCACCCGCCGATCCGTTCCGTGGCGCTTCGCGGTACCGGCCGCGATCGCCGCCGCGACCGTCGGTGCCGTGACGTTCGGCCCGAGCGCGTTCGCCGACGACTCGCATCCGGGACTACCGGACCGGACCGCCGAGCAACTCGTCGCCGAGGTCGCCGCAGCCCGGACCGACGCGCTCACCGGCACCGTCCGCATCGACAGCGACCTGGGCCTGCCCACGCTGCCCGGCAAGGCCGGCGGCAACGGCCCGCAGGCGCTGTTGTCCGGCACCAACAAGCTCCAGGTGGCCCTGGACGGCCCGGACCGGCAGCGGATCGGTCTGATGTCCGATCTGGCCGAGTACAACGTCATCCACAACGGCCGCGACGTGTGGACCTACGACAGCCGCACGCACGCGGTGACGCACGGCACCTTCGACGGGGGCCGCTCCGACGTCGCGTCGCTGGTGCCGACCACGCCGCAGGACGCGGCCCGGCAACTGCTCGACCTGGTCGGCCCGACCACCGACGTCCGGGTCGAGGGGACCGGTCGGGTCGCCGGGCACGACGTGTACAAGCTGCGCTTCGCGCCCAGGAGCCAGGGCAGTCTGATCGCCGCCGCGACGGTGTTCGTGGACGCGAAGACCGGGGTGCCGCTGCGGGTGACCGTGGACTCCGTCAAGGGCGGCAAGCCCGCGATCGACATCGGCTTCGAGCAGGTCTCGTACGACAAGCCCGCGGCCGGCACCTTCGACTTCAAGCCGCCGGCCGGCGCCCGGGTCGAGGAGGTCAAGCCGAACGAGGTGCGGCCGGCGCTGCCGGACACGCCGGACGCACCCGGCAAGTCCGCGGCGCCGACCGGGGGGCACGTCGAGCCGGGGCTGCTGGGCGAGGGCTGGTCGACCGTGGTCGAGCTGCCCGCGGGCGGCGACGCCAAGGAAGCCGCCCGGCTGATGGGCAAGCTGGGCAAGCCGGTTCCGGGCGGGACGTTGATCGACACCCGCCTGCTGAACGTGTTGCGCACCGACTCGGGCCGGGTCTTCGCCGGCGCGGTCGACGCGGACACGCTGCAGCGGATCGCGGCACAGCGATGACCGCGTCCACGGCGGTCGGTACCGCCGCGATCCGTACCGAGGGGCTGTCCAAGCGCTACGGCCGGGACCGGCTCGCCGTGGACGGACTCGACCTGATCGTGCCGGCCGGTTCCGTCTTCGGGTTCCTCGGGCCCAACGGTTCCGGGAAGACCACGACCATCCGGATGTTGCTCGGCCTGATCCGGCCGAGCAGCGGTTCGGTCACCCTGCTCGACGGCCCCATGCCCGGGGCCGTCGGGCAGGTGTTGCCCAGGGTCGGCGCGCTGATCGAAGGCCCGGCCCACTACGGCTTCCTGACGGGGCGACAGAACCTGGACCGACTGGACGCCGCCGACCCCACCTCGGACCCGCGCACCCGCGACGCCCGGGTGGACGAGGCACTGGCCAAGGTCGGCCTGACGGCGGTGGCCGGGCGCAAGGCGCGGGCCTACTCGCTGGGCATGAAGCAGCGGCTGGGCATCGCGTCCGCGCTGCTGCGTCCGCGCGACCTGCTGGTGCTCGACGAGCCGACCAACGGCCTGGACCCGCAGGGCATGCGCGAGATCCGGACGCTGATCCGGGGCTTGGCCGCGGACGGCACGACGGTGTTCCTGTCCTCGCACCTGCTGGACGAGATCGAGCAGGTGTGCACGGATGTCGCGGTGATGAGCCACGGCAAGCTGATCACCCAGGGCACGGTGGAATCCCTGCGCGCCGGCACCCGGGCCCGGTTGGTCGTCACGACTCCCGACGCGGAGGCGGCGGTCGTGGTGCTGGACAGGCTCGGCGCGACCGACATCGTCACCACCCGCGACGGTGTCGAGGCCGACCCGGCGCCGTTGGAGCCGGACGAGGTCTGCGCGGCGCTGGTCCGCGCCGACGTGCGGGTGCGTTCGTTCACTCTGGCGCGACCGTCCCTGGAGGACGCGTTCGTCGCCCTGACCGGAGAAGGCTTCGATGTCACCGACTGACGCACTGCCCAAGACGGGTGTCCTGTCGCCCGCGTTCCGGTACGCGGCGGGCACCGAGGCGTTCGGGTCCGAGCGGTTGCCGAGGCTGCACGGGTTGATGCGCAGCGAGCTGCGGTTGGTCTTCCTGCGTCCGCGCACGGCCGCGATGTTGGGCTTCCTGGCCTTCGTACCGGTCATGCTCGGGGTCGCGCTGCGCTACTTCCACGACGGCGGCTCCTCGGGCGGCAACGGTGGCGGGACGGTGGACTTCGTGAACCAGGTCACCGGCAACGGGCTGTTCCTGGTCTTCGCGTCGCTGGCCGCCGCGCTGCCGTTCTTCCTGCCGATGACGGTCGGCGTGGTGGCGGGCGACTCGATCGCGGGCGAGGCGCACGCCGGGACGCTGCGCTATCTGCTGGTCGCGCCGGCCGGGCGGACCCGGTTGTTGTCGGTGAAGTTCGCCGGGGTGTTGGCGTTCTGCCTGGCCGCGACGCTCACGGTGGCGCTGTCCGCGTTGGTGGTGGGCGCGGCGCTGTTTCCGATGGGCGATGTGCCGCTGTTGACCGGCGACACCATCTCGATGGGCGAGGCGTCCTGGCGGGCGGTGTTGATCGCGCTGTGTGTGGCGGCCTCGCTGGTGGGCCTCGCGGCGATCGGGCTGTTCGTGTCGACGCTGACCACGGTGCCGGTGGCGGCGATGGCGACCACGGTCGGCGTGGTGATCGTGACCGCGATCCTGACCGGCATCCCGCAGTTGTCGGCGATCCATCCGTGGTTGTTCACCGACGGCTGGATGAGCTTCGGCGACCTGTTGCGCAATCCGATCCCGACCGACGAGATCGTCCGCAACCTCGGCATCCAGGCGGCCTATACGGCGATCTTCGGTGCGGCGGCCTGGGCGCGGATGACCGAGCGCGACATCACCACGTGAGCGGGACGGGGCCGGCCGCGGTCGCGGCCGGCGACTCGTCCGGGTGAATGTCCGGTTGCCTCGGGGGCCCGGTGTGCATGTACGCCGATATGAGGATGCGCGCGGCGATCGCGATGGTGTCGGTGGCTGCGGCCGCGTTGTTCGGGTCGGTGCCCGCGAGGGCGGCATCGACCGACGCCGCGCCGGCGGAGCTCTATTCGTACCTGGTGTTGACCCCCTCGGTCGGGACGGCGCAGACGGTGCTCGCCGAGTCGGCGGTGCGGCGGGCCGGCGGCGTGGTGGTGTACGCGTACGGGCCGGTCGGCGTGGTGGTGGCACACGGTGGGCCGGGGTTCGCGGCGGCGGTGCGGGGGCGGCCCGGGGTGGCGCGGGTGGGGGCCACGCGCACGGTGCCGTTGCGGGGGCGCGCGCGCGGGCGGGCGCCGGAGCGGGTGGGGGCGGCCGGGCTGCCGGCGGTGGGGTCCGGAGGGGCCGTTGCGGATCCGGCCGAGGCGGCGCAGTGGAATCTGGCGATGGTGCACGCGTACGAGGCGCAACGGATCACCGAGGGCAGCGCGGACGTGGTGGTCGCGGTGGCCGATGCGGGCGTGGACGACCGGCATCCGGACCTGGCGCCGAACTTCGCCGCCGAACTGTCCGCGGACTGCTCGACGGGTCGGCCGATCCGGGCGGACGCGGCGTGGCGGGCGCCGCGCTCGGATCACGGCACCCACGTGGCCGGCACCATCGCGGCGGCGCGCGACGGGCACGGGGTGCTGGGGGTGGCGCCGGGGGTGCGGATCGCGGCGCTGCGGCTGGGCGACGCGGACGCGCTGTTCCACGGCGAGGCGAGCGTGTGCGGATTCGTCTGGTTGGCCGAGCACGCGGATCAGGGGCTGCGGATCGCCAACCACAGCTACTACAACGACCCGTGGTGGCTGCTGTGTCCGGACGACGAGGACCAGGCGGTGATCCACGAGGCGGTGCGTCGGGCGGCGGCGTACGCGGCGGACCGGGGCGTGTTGTCGATCGCGGCGGCGGGCAACGACGCCTACGACCTCGCGCACAAGACGGTGGATCCGCGCAGCCCGAACGACGCGGCCACCCGGCCGGCGCGACCGAGGCCGGTGAACGACGAGTGCCGCCAGTTGCCCGCCGAGCTTCCGGGGGTGATCACGGTCGCCGCGGTGGGTGCGAACGGACTACGGGCCGGCTATTCGAACACGGGCCTGGGTGTGCTGGATCTGGCCGGGCCCGGTGGCGATGGCGCGGCGGGTGGCGAGGGGGTGTTGTCCACGTCGGGCGACGGCGGCTGGGCGCGGAAGCAGGGCACGTCGATGGCGGCGCCGGCGGTGACCGGGGTGGCCGCGCTGATCGCCTCGATGCATCCGACGTGGGGGCCGGCCGCGATCACCGCCCGGTTGTACGCGACGGCGGGCAGGCCGGAGTGCGTGGCGCCGTGCGTCCCGGCGGGCGACGTCGACTCGTTTCACGGCCACGGTCTGGTGAACGCGTTGCGGGCGGTGCGGTCGTCGAGCGGACCGGCCGGGCGCGGGTGAGGCCCGTCGGTCATACTCCGGCCCATGAAAATCGCACGCTCGTTGGCCCTGCTGGTCGGCGCGCTCACGCTGATCACCGCATGTACCTCGGACAAGTCCTCGTCGTCGAACCCGGCCGGCCCGAAAAGCACGCCGCCCTCGGCCGCACCGCCGTCGGCCGGGTCCGCCGCCCCTGCCGCCCCCGCCGAGGCGACGGAAGCCGCGTCCGCCACGCCGATCATCGCCGTCGACCCGAACAACCCGAATCGGCCGAACCTGCCCGACCTCCAGGCACGTTGGTGGGCCTGGGCGGCCAAGAGCACGAGCGGCACGAATCCGCTCGCCGATCGCAACGGCGAGCAGTGCGACCGCAACCAGGCGACCACCGCGTGGTACCTCGCGGGCAGCTCCGAGGGCCCGGCGATCCGGCGTTGCCGGATGGTCACCCGGGCACCCGTCGCGTTCCCGGTGGTGAACCTGAAGGGCACCCAGGCGGAGTGTGCGCGGTTCATGGCCGACGCCAAGGGCTCGGTCGAGTTGGACGGCAAGCAGATCCGGCCGGACCGGTTCGACGCCGCGCCGATCCGCTTCACCGGGGTCGAGGGCAATGCGGTCACCGGCAACGCCGAGGAGGTGAACACCTACGCGTGCGGCCTGTGGGTGCAGTTGGCCCCGCTCGGCGAGGGCACCCACACGCTCGCCGTCCGCGGCTCCGCGGGCACGGTGACCACCGTGGTGGACTACACCCTGAACGTCACGGCGCGCTGACCGGCGGTCGGTGGGCGCGCAGGGCGGTGACGTGCGTGTCACGGGAGACCGGGCCACCGAAGCGTAGTCGGTCGTAGGCGGTGAACTCCGGCTCCAATAGGTCGAGTTCGTCGACCAGCGCAGCCAGGGTCGCGGTCGACGTCGGGGAGTCCCGGTCGGCCGCGGCCAGGGCGGCGTCGATCGCGGCGACCAGGTCGCCCTTGCGGCGGATGGTGGTCGGCGACACCGCGTGCAGGCAGACGTATTGGCCGCTGAGGTAGGCGTGCCACTCCTCCTCGCCCTCGGCCGGATCGTCCCAGTGCCGGAGGAACCAGGCCCGCAGCCGATCCGTGCCGCCGGCCGCGTCGGCGAGGGCGAACAGGTCGGCGGGCACCATCTCGGCGCCGTCCGAGCGCAGATACCCGGGCAACGGCAGCAGCCGGGCGAGCATCAGCTCGCGCACCTCGTCCGGAGCACGTCCGAGTCTGCGGCACAGCGCGCCCAACTCGACGAACTGCCGATCCACGTACGCGTCGTCCGCCGCCGTCATCGGGTGATCCCCGTTGACCTCCCGAAACCGCACGGCCACGGCCCGCGCAGCCGCCGATCGCCGATCGCCTGGCCCCACCATCGCCCCGCCTCCACTTCGTCCACGAACACCCACTCCTCGGAAGCTAGTCCGCCGATTTTTCGGCGCCCGCCGAACGATCCGCGTGCTACCGGGGGCCGGCCTGCCAAGGTGGTGGGATGACTGCTCCCCTGCGCGACTACGGGTATGTCGGACCGGCGGACATCCGAGCCGAGGCCGTGCGGGCCGACACCGAGGGCCGGCCGATGCGCTCGGCGGCGGACTTCGCGGCCTGGGTCCAGGCGCAGGAACACGACGAGCCCTTCACGTATGTGGTCGGACTCGACGGGGTGTTGCGGCTCGCGCCGCGGCGCGGTGAGCATGTCGCCTGCGCGGCCGGCGAGCGGGTGCTCGCCGCGGGCGAGGTGGCGTTCGCGATCGAGGACGGAGGGTGGGCGGTGGTCGAGATCGGCAACCAGTCGACCGGCTACTGCCCGGAGCCGCGCTCGTGGCCGGCGGTCGCGGCGGCGCTCGCCCGGATCGGGGTGGCCGGCCCCGAGGGGTTCACCCACGAGTTCGTCTTCCGGCGGTGTCCGGATTGCGGGGAACGCAACGTGGTCAAGGAGGGCGACTTCGTGTGCGCGTGTTGTGCGGCCGAGCTGCCGGCGGATTGGAACTTCGAGTGAACGCCCAGGTCACGGGCGTGCGCTGACAGCTCGGCGGGCGTCGGGGTGGGCGCTGACAGCGGGGTGTGGCGGTGGTCAGCGCGCTGTGCGGGAGTTGCCGGCGGTGCGGCGGATGCTCTACGACATGGACACCACGAGCAGCACCACCGCCAAGACCCCCCAAGTGATCGGCTCCTTCGTCCGCTTCGTCGTCTTCGGCGGCGGTGTCGGCCTCGCGAGCAGCGTGACCCTGATCCTGCTCTGCGGCCACCTGCCGTTCGCCGCGGCCAACGCGCTGGTGACCGTCGGCTCGACGCTGATCGCGACCGAGTTGCACAGCCGATTCACCTTCGGCCGGGACAAGCCCGGCACGAGCGACCACGTCAAGGCGGCGCTGACGGTACTGGTCTGCTACCTGTTCACCACGGCCGCGATGCTGACCCTGCAGGCGATCCAGCCGCAGGCCGGCGTGCTGGTGCGGCAGGCGGTCTACCTCTCCGCCTCCGGCCTGGCCGGCATCGGCCGGTTCGCCTTCATGCGACTGGTGATCTTCGCGAAGAAGAGCCCGACCGGCCCGAAGGCCACGCCGCGTGTGCTCGCCCGGGAAGCGGTGGCGACGGCGGCCTGACCGGCGGCGCCCGGACGGCGACCGCGACGACCGACGGGTCGGCTCGCGGGGAACGGCGACTGTGTCCCGCCGACTCCCCGTTCGAGCCGACCCGTACGTCGTCTCAGGCGACGAAGCAGAACTCGTTGCCCTCCGGATCGAGCATCACCCGGAACGATCCCTGCTCGTCGGTGACCGCGGGCCCCCGCGCACTCGCCCCGAGCGAGATCGCCAGCGCCACCGCCGCGTCCAGATCGGCCACCCTCAGGTCCAGGTGCAACCGGTTCTTCCCGGCCTTGTCCTCGGGCACCGGCTGGAACGCCATCCGCGCCGAGCCGGGCGGTTCGACGTGCGACCACCCCCGCGCCCGATCCACCGGCTCCCCACCCAACAGCCCGGCCCAGAACCGGACCAACAACCCCGGCTCCCGGGCGTCCACCACGATCTGATGCAACTCGACACGCATACCCGAAAGCCTAGAAGACCCCACCGCTGCCCGATCGGGTGAACCGGGCCGCGAGTGCCACTACGGCATCGACGGCAAAACTAGGCTGATGCCGTTGCCTCGGGGAGAGGAGGGCCGGGTGTGATGACCGCCGGATCGGTGTATCCCCATCGTGTGGAAACCGATGAGGAGCCGACGTCGCCGCTACTGGCCGAGTTCTTCGCGCTGTCCGAGCGGCTGACCAACGATCGTGTGGAGTTCATCGACGGGAACATCAACGTGGCACCACCGCCGGATGGAGACCACGAGAAGATCGTCGATCAATTGCGTTTGCAGATGTTGGGTTCGGCAATCGCGTTGAGTGCTTCCGGCAACAAGGGACTCGCATTGCCCGGCGGGGACTTCGTCGTCCCGGACGCGACCCACGTGGCGCGCGGCGGACTGCGCCACGCGCCTTCGTGGATGCCGCCGGACGATGTGCTGCTCGTGGTCGAGGTGACCTCCTCCGACCCGACCCGCGATCGAATGAAGAAGTACCGCGTCTACGCCCTCGCCGGCATCCCCTTCTACCTCCTGGTGGATCGCCAGAACGGCAAGGTGATCCTGTTCTCCGATCCGGAGCGGGACGCGTACGCCGGCCGCAACGAGGTCGCCTTCGGCAAAAAGCTTGCCCTCCCGGCCCCGTTCGCCCTGACCATCGACACCGCCGACCTGGTCGACTGAGCAGGAGGAAGACCACCGCTGCCCGATCGGGTGAACCGGAATCGGGAGGTTACTGTGCCGTGGGACCCGAAACTAGGCTGAGGGTGTTGCCGTGGGGAGGGGAGGAGCGGGTGTGATGTCCGTCGATGCCGTGTACACACCGGGTGTGGAAACCGACGACGATGCGATGCCGGATCCGCTGCAGGTGTTCCTCGCCCTGTCCGAGCGACTTCACGTCGACTGAATCGTGGGGATGTGATCCCGTGTCGGATGATGCCTCGGACAGTGGCCTGAGTCCGCTTGCCCGGCGGGTGCTCGCGTGCATGTTGGCGGTGCCGGAGGGGATCAGATTCACCGGCAAGGACGTGGCCGATGTGATGCCGGAGGGGCAGTATCGGGTGCAGAAGGCGCTGCGCGAACTCGGGGCGACGGGACATCGGACCGTGCGGCGGTTGCAGCGGCCCAACGGGCAGTTCTATGTCGAGGTCGAATACCACGCGATACCCGTCCGGGCCGACGACTCGTCGCCGGATTGAAGTGATCACGCAACCGCGAAACACCGCTGTCGAGTGGCCGCCGGTGCGGCGAGGTGCTCGAACAAGCGCTCACTAGGATCTCGATCATGGGGCGAACGACGGTCGAGACGATGCGAAACCACTTTCACGAGGCCGCGACCACCCGCGGCTACGTGCTCGATCCGGCCCAGCACGAGGCCGTCCAGCGGCTCGCCGAACTCGGCGCCGCGCTGAGCCGGGGTCGCGGACACGGCCTGTTCCACCGCCGCCCGGTCGCGGGGCTGTATCTGTGGGGCCCGGTGGGTCGGGGCAAGACCTGGCTGCTCGACACGTTCTTCGCGGCCGTACCGCTGCCCGCCGAGCGGCGCACCAGGGTGCACTTCCACGCGTTCTTCCGCCGCCTGCACGAGGCGGTCGACCGGCACCGCGACGACCACGGCCACGAGCACAGCGCCGTCGACGCGGCCCTGTCCGAACTGGTGGGCGACGTCGACCTGTTGTGCTTCGACGAGTTCCACGTGCACGACCCGGGCGATGCGATGCTGGTCACCCGGCTGCTCCGGGAGTTGCACGCGCGCGGCGTCGTCCTGGTCTGTACGTCCAACTATCCGCCCGCCGGCCTGCTGCCCAGTCCGCTCCACCACCACCTGTTCGAGCCGACGATCCGCGAGATCGAG
Organism: Embleya sp. NPDC005971; assembly: GCF_040629175.1. NCBI lineage: Bacteria > Bacillati > Actinomycetota > Actinomycetes > Kitasatosporales > Streptomycetaceae > Embleya > Embleya sp. NPDC005971. The sequence goes on from NZ_JBEXUX010000007.1 coordinate 97,324, forward strand.
GAGCGGATGACCACCGTGACCGTGGCCGGTCCGCAGGACTACCGGTCCCTGACCCGGGTCGGCACCGCGGCCGGCGAGTTCGGCGAAGGCGCGGTGTTGTGGCCCGGCGACCCCGAGCAACTGCGCGGACAGGGCCTGGTTCCGCCGACCCCCGACGAGGCACGCATACTGCGGGTGAACCGCCGTGATCTGGCCGTCCGGGCGGCCCGACCGGGCGAGTTGTGGGGCGGGTTCGCCGCGCTGTGCGAGGGCCGGACCTCGGCGCTGGACTACCTCGTGCTCGCCGAGACGTACCCGACGTGGGTGATCGGCGCGCTGCCCCCGCTCAAGACCGCGAGCGCCGAGGCCCGACAACGCTTCGTGAATCTGATCGACGTCTGCTGCGACGCCGACGTGCGGCTGTTCCTGTGCAGCGACCGCCCCCTGGCCGAAGTGCTCGCCGGCGACGACCTGCCGACCGACATCTCCCGCACCGCCAGCCGCCTGGGTCTGCTCCGCCGGGTGGGCCGGTCCGACGCTCGCGAGAACGGCTCGGCGTCGGCTCAATCGTCCTCCGGCAGCAGTTCGTAGTTCGGGTCGGACATCGCCAGGTGGCCCTCGGCCTCGCCGACCACCCCCCTGACCCGCATCCGCCGGCCCGGTTCCACCCCGGCGAGTTGCCGGCGCCCGTGGAAGAGCAGCAGCAGGCCGCCGGTGCGGTCGTACAACTCGACCTCCAGGGCCGGCCGGGCGGTCTCCGGCGACGGGGACACCGAACGCACCCGGCCGACCACCTCGGCCCGTTGCCGCCACTTGAGCTGGGCGACCGAGGCGGGCCCGACCACGCGGGGGACCGGCTCCGGTTCGGCGTCCGTCACCGGCAACAACCGCGGCACACACTTCGCCGGCGGCACCTCCGGGGGCGCGGACGGTCGATGCGCCATCGCCGCGGCCACGTCGAACGGCACGACGGTGGCGATCGCATGCGGCACCCGGGTCAGCGCGGACGCGATCGAATCGCTGGTCCGGCCGTGCAACAGGCGGCCGATCAACGGCGGATAGGTGTGTCGAGGCAGCAGCAGGGTGATCCCGGACGCGCCGTCCGCCACCTCGCGTGCGGCCAATTCCAACACCGCCCGGGCGAGCCGCCGGTCCGGGCACTCGATCAGCTCCAGCGGGATGTCGGCGGCCCGGCTCGCCTCCCAGCGCTTGCGCAGCTTCTTGGCATGCCGACTGTCCAACACGAAGTGCGCCGCCCGCAGATCGTCGGCCCGCAGCGCGCGGGCGTAGCGCACCGCCTGGAGCACCGCGACGTCGAGCGAGTCGACCAGCACCACCACCACCGACCGGTCCCGCAGCCCGAAGTCCGCCGTGGCCGGGGCCGCCGCCAGCGCCGCCGCCTCCTCCCGGTAGCGCCGGTTGACCCCGATCAACGCCCACACGCCCAGTGGAAACAGCACCACCACCAGCCACGCGCCCTCGGTGAACTTGGTGATCGCGAAGATCAGCACCACCGCGGCCGAGACCACCGCCGCGAGCGCGTTCACCACGCACCCGGCCCGCCATTGCCCGGTGCGCTGGGTCCAGTGATGCTTCGTCAGCCCGGCACCGGCCATCATGAACCCGGTGAACACGCCGATCGCGTACAGCGCGACCAGCGAGTCCACACTCGCCTGGGTCACCAGCAGCAGCGCGACGGCGGGCACCGCGAGCAGGATGATCCCGTTCGAGAAGGCCAGCCGGTGCCCGCGCCGGCGCAACATCTTGGGCAGGAACGCGTCCTCGGCGACGAAGTCGGCCAGGAACGGGAAGCCGTTGAACGGCGTGTTCGCGCCGGTGTACAGGATCAGCGCGGTGGCCAGTTGCACGAAGATCAGCCCGGCCCGCCCGAATACGCCCCCGCCCAGCACCAGGTGCGCCTCCTGCGCGATCACCGTCGGATCGCCGTCCACATAGGGGATCGCGTGCGTGGCGCGCGCGAGCAGCGAGATGCCCAGCACCAGCGTCGCGAGCACCAGCGACATCGCCACCAGCGTCTTGCGCGCGTTGCGTCCCTGCGGTTCGCGGAAGGTGGACACGCTGTTCGAGAGCGCCTCCAGGCCGGTCAGCGAGGACCCGCCGTTGGCGAAGGCCCGCAGCACCACGAACAGCGACGCGCCGTAGAGCAGTCCGCTGCCCGACGTGCCCAGCGGCACCGCGCCGGCCGCGTGTACGTTTGCCTGGGGCAGCGAGCCGTCGCTCGCCCAGCGCACCAGCGCGACCGCGAACACCATCGCCATCGCGCCGATGAACAGGTACGCCGGCAGCGCGAACGCCCGCCCGGCCTCCTTGACCCCGCGCAGGTTGCCGTAGAACAGCACCCCGACCACACCGACGCAGATCTCCGGCTTCCAGCCGCTGATGTCGGTACCCCACACCAGATGCAGCAACGACGCGATGGCGTCGGTGCCGGCCGCCGTCTGCACCGCGACGGTGACCACGTAGTCGATCAGCAGCGCGACCGAGGCGACCTGCGCGACGCGCGGTCCGAAGTTGTCCCGAGCCACGATGTAGGAGCCGCCGGCCTTGGTGTACAGGCCGACCACGTCCCAGTAGGACAACGTCAGCAACAGCAGCACCGCGAGGATCGTGTAGGTGACCGGCAGCACCAGGGTGAAGGCGGCGACGCCGATGTAGGGCACCAGTGCGCGCAACATCTGCTCGGTGCCGTACGCCGAGGACGAGATGCAGTCCGAGGCGAGCACGCCGAGCGCGGTCGGGTTGGACAACTTCTCGCCGCGCAGTCGCGAGCTGACCAGGGGCGGGCCGAGCAGTCGTTTCTTGACGCGATAGCCGACCGTCTCGGGAATCCGGACATCCACGCTGAGCGGAGCGGGCGGGCCGGTGGGTGACTGCATGCCCCTCGGCTGCCCGGGCGTCGTGCCGCACATGCCCACGCTCGGCCGAACAGGGGCGGTACGCGAGCGGGGCCCGCGGAAGATCCGCGGGCCCCGCTCGGTGACGACGCGTCCGGGCGTCGAGGTCCCGCTAGTCGATCGTCCAGGTGTCGTTGCCGCGGATCAGCGAGGACAGGTCACCGGGGCCCCCGGCGCTCGCCGCCTCGGCCATCTGGGCGGACATCAGTCGGTCGTAGACCGGCCGCCGGATGTCGCGGAAGACGCCGATGGGGGTGTGCGTGTTGCTGGTCAGGTCACCGAGTCGGGTCAGCGCGAAGGCCAACTCCGGGTTGTCCGCGTGCGCGTCGTGCACCATCAGCGCGTCCTCGCCGACCTTGGCCACCTCGGCCACGTCCAGCGAACCGCCCGCGCCGCGGATGACGCCGAACTGGCCGTCGGCGCCGAACCGGATCGGCTGCCCGTGCTCCAGCCGAATGGTCACGTCGTCGCGCTGCGCGGGGTCCTTGAGCTGCTCGAACGCGCCGTCGTTGAAGATGTTGCAGTTCTGGTAGATCTCCACCAGCGCGGTGCCCTCGTGGGCCGCCGCCGCGCGCAGCACCGAGGTCAGGTGCTTGCGGTCGGAGTCGATCGACCGGGCCACGAACGACGCCTCGGCGCCGATGGCCACCGACAACGGGTTGAACGGGTGGTCGAGCGAGCCCATCGGGGTGGACTTGGTGATCTTGCCGGTCTCGGAGGTCGGCGAGTACTGACCCTTGGTCAGGCCGTAGATCCGGTTGTTGAACAGCAGGATCTTCAGGTTGACGTTGCGCCGCAGCGCGTGGATCAGGTGGTTGCCGCCGATCGAGAGCGCGTCGCCGTCACCGGTGACCACCCAGACCGAGAGGTCCTCGCGCGAGGTGGACAGGCCGGTGGCGATGGCCGGGGCGCGGCCGTGGATCGAGTGCATGCCGTACGTGTTCATGTAGTACGGGAAGCGGCTGGAGCAGCCGATGCCCGAGACCCACACGATGTTCTCCTTGCGGAGACCGAGCTCGGGCATGAAGCCCTGCACCGCCGCCAGGATCGCGTAGTCCCCGCAACCCGGGCACCAGCGCACCTCCTGGTCCGACTTGAAGTCCTTCATGGACTGCTTGCCGTCGGCCTTCGGGATCAGCGACAGCGAAGGGAAGCCGCCGGCGCCGTTCGCAGACTCAGACACTCTCGATCACTTCCTGGATCACGTGAGCCAGTTCCTCGGACTTGAACGGCAGACCGCGGACCTGGTTGTACGACATGGCGTCCACGAGGAATTTGCCGCGCAGGAGCAGGGCGAGCTGACCCAGGTTCATCTCCGGGACGATCACCTTGTCGTACGACTTGAGGACCTCGGCCGTGTTGGCCGGGAACGGGTTGAGGTGGCGCAGGTGGGCCTGCGCGACCTTGCCGCCCGCGGCCCGTACCCGACGGACGCCGGCGGCGATCGGGCCGTAGGTGGAGCCCCACCCGATCACGAGCACCTTGGCGTCGCCGGTCGCGTCGTCGACCCACAGCGGCTCGATGTCCTGCGCGATGCCGTCCACCTTGGCCTGCCGGGTGCGCACCATCAGGTCGTGGTTGGCCGGGTCGTAGGAGATCGAACCGATCCCGTCGGCCTTCTCGATCCCGCCGATGCGGTGCTCCAGACCCGGCGTGCCGGGGACCGCCCACGGGCGGGCCAGCGTCTCGGGGTCACGCTTGTACGGCCAGAACTCCTTGGTTCCGTCCGGCATCTCCTGGTTCGGCTCGGTCGCGAACTCGACCCGCAGGTCCGGCAGTTCGGACGTCTCCGGCAGTCGCCAGGGCTCCGAGCCGTTGGCCAGGTAGCCGTCGGAGAGCAGGAAGACCGGGGTGCGGTACTTCAGCGCGATCCGGGCTGCCTCGATGGTGGCCGCGAAGCAGTCGGACGGGGTCTGCGGGGCGACGATCGGCACCGGCGCCTCGCCGTTGCGGCCGAACATGGCCTGGAGCAGGTCGGACTGCTCGGTCTTGGTCGGCAGACCGGTCGAGGGCCCGCCGCGCTGCACGTCGATGATCAGCAGCGGCAGCTCCAGGGAGACCGCGAGGCCGATCGTCTCGGACTTGAGCGCGACACCCGGACCGGAGGTGGTGGTCACGCCGAGCGCACCGCCGAAGGAGGCACCGAGCGCGGCGCCGATGCCCGCGATCTCGTCCTCGGCCTGGAACGTGCGCACGCCGAAGTTCTTGTGCTTGGCCAGCTCGTGCAGGATGTCCGAGGCCGGGGTGATCGGGTACGAACCGAGGTAGATCGGCAGCTCGGACAGTTGCCCGGCGGCCACCAGGCCGTAGGACAGCGCGAGGTTGCCGGTGATGTTGCGGTACGTCCCGGCGGGCAGCTTGGCCGGGGCCACCTCGTAGGAGACCGCGAAGTCGTCCGTGGTCTCGCCGAAGTTCCAACCCGCCTTGAAGGCGGCCACGTTCGCCTCGGCGATCACCGGCAGCTTGGCGAACTTCTTGCGCAGGAAGGCGATGGTCGCCTCGGTCGGCCGGTGGTACAGCCAGGACAGCAGACCGAGCGCGAACATGTTCTTCGCTCGTTCGGCGTCCTTCTTGGAGATCTCGAACTCGGCCAGCGAGCCGACCGTCAACGTGGTCAGCGGGATCGCGTGCACGTTGTAGGCGTCCAGCGAGCCGTCCTCCAGCGGACTGTTCGCATAGCCGACCTTGGCCATCGCGCGCTTGGAGAACTCGTCGGTGTTGACGATGATCTCGGCCCCGCGCGGCAGGTCGCGGATGTTGGCCTTGAGCGCTGCCGGGTTCATCGCGACCAGGACGGTCGGGGCGTCGCCCGGCGTCAGGATGTCGTGGTCGGCGAAGTGGAGCTGGAAACTCGATACACCCGGCAGGGTGCCCGCGGGTGCCCGAATCTCGGCGGGGAAATTGGGAAGGGTCGACAGATCGTTTCCGAACGTCGCCGTTTCGGACGTGAAACGGTCGCCTGTGAGCTGCATTCCGTCACCGGAATCGCCTGCGAACCGGATCACTACCCGGTCGAGCTGCTTGACCTGCTTGGTCACGGGGATGGACCTCCTCGGCGCTGCGGCGGTTGGTCCGCGCACCGCGCGGATGTCGCAGTTTTCATCGTACGGCGGTACAGATGGGGGCCGTGGCGCCCCCCGGAGCGGGCGAGGATCCGCCCTGGCGCGCGACGTGAGCGGCGTCACGCTTCGGACATGGCCCGCAGGGGGGTTCATATCCGTCTAATTCCGGACAAACAAAGAGTCCGCCCCGCTCTGGGGCGGCTGCTCCGATCGACCGGATGATTGCATGGGTCCAGTAATTCGATCCCTACGATGTCAGGATCCGAGATACGCGAGTACCGCGAGGACCCGTCTGTGATCGGTGTCACTGGGTGCGAGACCGAGCTTGCCGAAGATGTTGCTGACGTGTTTCTCCACCGCGCCGTCGGACACCACCAGGGCCTGTGCCACCGCCGCGTTGGTGCGTCCCTCGGCCATCAGACCGAGCACCTCGCGCTCGCGCGGTGTGAGCCTTTCCACCACGTCGCGCTTGCGGGAGCGGCCGAGCAACTGGGAGACCACCTCGGGGTCGAGCGCGGTGCCGCCGCTCGCGACCCGCTCGACCGCCGCGACGAAGTCGCCGACGTCGGCGACCCGGTCCTTGAGCAGATAGCCGACGCCACTGGTGTTGCCCGCGAGCAGTTCCGTCGCGTACTGCTCCTCGACGTACTGTGACAGGACAAGCACGCCGACCTCCGGCAGCGTCGCCCGCATCCGTACCGCCGCCCGAATGCCCTCGTCGGTGTGGGTGGGCGGCATCCGCACGTCCACGACGCACACGTCGGGCCGCAGTTTCCCCGCGACGGCGACCAGTTGCTCGGCGTCCCCGACCTCGCCCACGACCTCGTGACCGCGAGCGGTCAACAAGCGGGACAAACCGTCTCTAAGTAGTACGGAATCCTCAGCGATGACGACGCGCACAGCGTTCACATCCCCCAAATCCGGTAGCCGCACCCGGAGAGCGGGTGCGGCTACAGTCTTCCGGATTCGAGTCGGTGCGGTGGCCCTGGGGGAGTCGGATCTCAGGCCGGGCGCACCCTCACAGCGGCAGCCACACGGTGATCCGGGTGGGACCGCCCTCGGGGCTGTCCACACTGAGCGTGCCGTCCACGCCGCGCACCCGCTCGGTCAGGCCGGCCAGGCCGGATCCCTTGCCCGTCGCGGCGCCGCCCGCGCCGTCGTCGGCGACGATCAGATACATCCGACCGTCCCGGTGGCCCACCGTCACCCACGCGTGCGTGGCGCGCGCGTGCTTGGAGACGTTGGTCAGCAGTTCCGACGCGCAGAAGTAGGCGACCGACTCGATCGGGGCGGGCGGTCGGTCGGGCAGGTCCACCTCGACCCGGACCGGAACCGTGCAGCGGGCCGCGATCGAGGACAGCGCCGCGTCCAGCCCCCGGTCGGTGAGCACCGCCGGGTGGATGCCCCGGGCCAGATCGCGCAACTCCTGGAGGGCGAGCTTGACCTCGTCGTGGGCGGAGGAGACCATCCGCGCGGTCTCGGTGTCCTGACTCGTGCTCAGGTTCTCCTTCGCCATGCCCAGGTCCATCGCCAGCGCCACCAGTCGGGCCTGCGCACCGTCGTGCAGGTCGCGCTCGATCCGGCGCAGGTCGGACGCGGCGGTGTCGACCGCGGCCCCCCGGGACACGGTCAGATCGCGCACCTGCTCGGACAGGAAGGCCGTGCCGAGCAACCCACGCACCATCGCCCGATCCACGTTGGCCATGCCGCGCACCAGCCACGGGGTCGCGAAGAACAGCACCACGCCCGCCACCACGGTCAGCGACACCGGGCCCGGCCCGGCCAGGTAGTGATCGGCGCCCGGCGCGTGCGGCCCGTCGCCCCGCAGCAGCGCGCCCGGCATGTCGGCCCGGCGATACAGCGGCTGGATCAGCGGATAGGCGATCGCGCTCAGCGAGGTCGCCCACAACGCCGTGGTCACGGCGAAGGTGAAAACACCCCAGGGCAGTTGCAGGAACAGATAGAGACTGGCCCGCCACCCGGCCCGGTCGGTCAGCCCGGACCGGATCCACCCGGTGGGCCCGGGGCGGCGCTGCACCGGCGCCGGCGCCCGGACGTGCTCGTCCAGCAGCGCGCTCGCCCGAGCCCGCTCCAGACGGCCGAACGCCCTGCTGCCCAGCAGGGTCAGCGCCAACAGCGGCAGGCCCAGCAGGAACAGGGGGGTGAGGCCGATGCCGAGCATGATGAACACCACGGCGTAGGTGAAACCGATGACGCCGACGGGCAGATTCAGCGCCAGATGGATCGTGTCGGTCCACGTGCGCACCGTGAACGGCGCGCGCAGGATGCCCGGCCGCGCTCGGGCCGGGACATCACCTGTGGACCCGTCGTAGGCAGTCGCGGGTGAGGGCATGGACATGGAGTTGCCTCGCTGGGAGAGAAGCCGATCCGTTGGGTCAACTCTGCCGGTTGCTCCGGGCGGGGCCCATGGCGCGGGTCGGTGTCTTGGGGGTGGGGTTGTCCCTACCACCTTCGGCTCGGGGGCGGTATCGCCGATCCGGCGGGTCGGCCGCACTGGACACCGGGGACAGGTCCGGCGCAACCCCCATAGACTCCCGTGCCACAAACGTACGCAACGAACACGCAACGTTCGGGCAATGTCGATCGGGAGGCGGACGCCGGGTGGAGGGCTACTACGGAACGTACGCGCTCGTGGGTCTGGTGCTGCTCGTCGCGTCGGCCTTCGTCGCGGTGGCATTCGCCGGCGGGCGACTGCTGCGACCGAGCGTACCCACGCACGAGAAGCTCACGACCTACGAGTGCGGCGTCGACCCGGTGGGCGCGGGGTGGGCGCAGGTCCACATCCGCTACTACCTCTACGCCTATCTGTACGTCATCTTCGCGGTCGACGTGATCTACCTGTTTCCCTGGGCGACGGTGTTCGACGCGCCCGGCTTCGGCGCCACCACCCTGGTGGAGATGTTCGTGTTCGTCGGCTTCCTGGCCACCGGACTGCTGTACGCGTGGCGGAAGGGCGTGCTCGCATGGACCTGACACCTGCACCGGTGGAGCGCACACCGGTCGACCTGCCCCCGCCTCGGCTCGGGGTGCTCTCCCGGCTCGCGCCGGACCCGGTGCGGCTGGTGCTGAACTGGGGACGGCGCTACTCCCTCTGGGTGTTCAACTTCGGCCTGGCCTGCTGCGCGATCGAGTTCATCGCGTCCTCGATGGCCCGGCACGACTTCATCCGGCTCGGCGTGATCCCGTTCGCGCCGGGCCCCCGCCAGGCCGACCTGATGGTCGTGTCGGGGACGGTCAGCGACAAGATGGCGCCCGCGATCAAGCGGCTGTACGAGCAGATGCCCGAGCCCAAGTACGTGATCTCGTTCGGATCCTGCGCGAACTGCGGCGGGCCGTACTGGGATTCGTACTGCGTGACCAAGGGCGTGGACCAGATGGTGCCGGTGGACGTCTACGTGCCCGGCTGCCCGCCTCGGCCGGAGGCGCTGCTCCAGGGCATCCTCAAGCTCCAGGAGCGGATCGCGGTGGAGAACCCGGCCGCGCGATACGGGCGCAAGCTGCCGGCCGCCGCGCTCGGCCGCCCGCTGGTCGCACCGCCGGCGCCGCCGCGGGGGGACGCCCGATGACGCCGGAGGAGCTCGGCGCGGCACTGGGCACGGACCTGGTGCTCGCCGTCTCGGACGCATACGGGCTGCACACTGTCGATGTCGCCCCGAAACACTGGGTCGCCGCGCTGACCGCGGCGCGGGACGGGCTCGGCTGCGCGTTCTTCGACTGGCTCACCGCGGTGGACGAACTCGCCGACGGCTTCGACGTGGTCGCGCACGTGTGCGCGATCCCGACCGGGCCCAGGTTGTTGCTGCGCACGCGCGTGCCGCGCGAGGCCGCGGTGCTGGCGACCGCGTCCGGGGTGTACGCCGGGGCCCGCTGGCACGAGCGCGAGACGCACGAGATGTTCGGCATCGACTTCACCGACCACCCGGGGCTGGACCCGCTGTTGTTGCCGGACGGCTTCGAGGGACACCCGCTGCGCAAGGAATTCGTCCTGGCCGCTCGGGTGGCCAAGGCATGGCCGGGCGCCAAGGAGCCGGGCGAGTCCGATCACGGCGGTGGACCGGGCCGCTCGCCGGGCCGTCGCCGCACGCTGCCGCCGGGCGTGCCCGACCCGGCGACCTGGGGTCCGCACAAGGAGGAGGCGGCGGCCGAGGCCGCTGCCGCCGCCGAGGAACGCCCGCGCCGCGCCCGCAGCGCCGCGGCCGGTTCGGCGAGCCGGGCCGGCGAGGGCGCACCACCCGCACGTCGCACCCGCAGCGCCGCGCAGGGTTCGGCGAGCCAGGCCGACGAGACCCCGCCGCCGCCCGCCCGCCGTTCGCGCAGCGCGGCCGACGGTTCGGCGAGCCAGGCGCCGCCGACCCCCGCGGCCGAACCCCCGGACAGCGGCCCGTCCACCGAAGGGGACGCCCCGTGAGTCTCCTCGACGTGTGCCTGCGGCTCGCCCTCGTGCTCGGGGCGTTCCTGGTGCTGCCCCTGCTGATCGGCCAGACCGAGCACAAGGTGATGGCGCACATGCAGGCCCGGGTCGGCCCGATCTACGCGGGCGCCTTCCACGGCTGGGCCCAATTGGTCGCCGACGGCGTCAAGTTCGCCCAGAAGGAGGACATCGTCCCGGCCGGCGCCGACCGCAGAGTGTTCAAGCTCGCGCCGGCCGTCGCGCTGATCCCCTACTTCGTGGTGCTGATCGCCATCCCGATCGGGCCGCACGGCCTGGTCGGCCGCACCGTCGACGCCGGCATCGTGTTCGTGCTCGCGGTGATGGGCGTCGGCGTGCTCGGTTCGCTGATGGGCGGCTGGGCCTCGGCCAACAAGTACTCGCTGCTCGGCGGCATTCGCTCGGCCGCCCAACTCATGGCCTACGAACTGCCGATGTTGCTGGCCGCGGCCTCGGTCGCGATGGCCGCCGGGACCGTGTCGCTGCCCGGCATCGTCGAGGGCTTCGAGTGGTGGTGGCTGCCCTGGCAGGCGATCGGCGGCGTGGTCTTCTTCACCGCCGGCCTGGCCGAGATCCAGCGCCCGCCGTTCGACATGCCGGTCGCCGACTCGGAGATCATCTTCGGCGCCTACACCGAGTACTCCGGCCTGCGCTTCGCGCTGTTCCTGCTGTCCGAGTACGCCGGGATCCTGATCGTCTGCGCGCTGACCACCGTGCTGTTCCTGGGCGGTTGGCACGGACCGTGGTCGGACTCGGTCGGCTGGTTGTGGACCCTGCTCAAGACCGGGCTGCTCGCGTTCGTGGTGATCTGGCTGCGGGTCAGCTATCCGCGACTGCGCGAGGACCAACTGCAAAAGCTCGCGTGGACGGTGCTCGTCCCGCTCGCGCTCGGCCAACTCGTCCTGACCGGCGTGGTAAAGGTGGCGACCTGATGAAGGGCCTGGCCAAGGGCCTGGCGGTGACCCTCAAGACCCTCACCAAGAGGTCCGTCACCCAGTCCTATCCGGAGGTCATGCCGGAACTGCCGCCCCGCTCACGCGGGGTGATCGCGCTGTTCGAGGAGAACTGCACGGTCTGCATGTTGTGCGCACGCGAATGCCCGGACTGGTGCATCTACATCGACTCGCACAAGGAGGTCGTGCCCGCCCGCGAACCCGGCGCGCGCGACCGCACCCGCAACGTGCTCGACCGCTTCGCGATCGACTTCGCGCTGTGCATGTACTGCGGGATCTGCGTCGAGGTGTGCCCGTTCGACGCGCTGTTCTGGTCGCCGGAGTTCGAGTACGCGACCGGCGACATCCACGAACTCACCCACGAGAAGGACAAGCTGCGCGCGTGGATGTGGACCGTCCCGCCGCCACCCGCACTGGACGAGCACGCCGAGGACCCCAAGGAACTGATCCAGGCCCGCAAGGCCGTCGAGAAGGCGGAGAAGGCCGCGGCGGCGGCCGCGGCCGCCGCGTCGAAACCGGAGGAGACCCCGTGAACCTCGCCGCCACCGAGCACGGTTTCCTCTCGCCCACCGGCGCCGAGATCGCCTTCGTGCTGATCGGCCTGGTCGTGCTCGGCTCCGCGCTGCTCGTGGTGAGCACCCGTCAGGTGGTGCACGCCGCATTGTGGCTGGTGGTCACGCTCGGCGGCCTGGCCGCCGAGTACCTGCTGCTCACCGCCGAGTTCATCGCCTGGGTCCAGGTGCTGATCTACGTCGGCGCGGTCGTGGTGCTGCTGCTGTTCGGCCTGATGCTCACCAAGGCGCCGATCGGCTACTCCGAACCGGTCGACCCGATCGCCCGGATCCCGGCCGCCGCGGTCGCGCTGGGCGCCACCGCGACCCTGCTCACCGTGATCGTGGACGCGTTCCGTACCGCCTACCTGCACCTGGGCGAGGACACCGTGGGCAGCACCGAGGTCACCGGACAGAGCCTGTTCAAGGTGTGGGTGTTGCCGTTCGAGGTGTTGTCCGTGCTGCTGCTGGCCGCGCTGATCGGCGCCATCGTGCTCTCCCGTTCCCGCTCGCGCGTGCACTCGGGCCGGAAGGACTGACCCCGCGATGCATCTGGTCTACCCGCTCGTCCTCGCCGTCCTGCTGTTCGGCATCGGGCTCTACGGGGTGATCGCGCGCCGCAACGCGATCCTCGTCCTGATGTCGATCGAGCTGATGCTCAACGCGGTCAACGTCAACCTGGTCGCGTTCGACATGTACCTGCGCGACACGCTGCACGCCGGTCAGGCGCTGACCCTGTTCGTGATCACCATCGCCGCCGCCGAGATCGGCCTGGGCCTGGCGATCGTGCTGCTGGTCTACCGCAACCGGGCCACCACCGACATTCCCGAACTGCGCGAGCTCGCCGAGCACAAGGAGGGATCGGTATGACGGTCGCCGCCGCGACGGCCACCGGCCTGCCCGCGCTCGCCGCCCTGCTCGGGCTGTTCCTCGGCCGCCGGGTGCGCCCGGTCCTGATCGCGGTACCCGCCGCCCTGGTCGCCTGCGGCCTCGCGATCGCGGTGGCCGCCGGCATCGGCGACGACGTGCGCGATTCGGCGGTGCGGCTGACCCCCACCGGTGCCCTGGACATCACCCTGGGGCTGCGTGTGGACGGACTCGCGGCGCTGTCCGCGGTGCTGGTCACCGCGGTCGCGCTGCTGGTCCAGGTCTACTCGGCCGCCTACCTGCGTCGGGACCCGCGCTACTCGTCCTACGCCGCGCTGGTGTCGTTGTTCACCGCCGCGATGTTGCTCGTCGTGTACACCGGCGACCTGATCGTGCTCCTGGTCGGCTGGGAGGTGATGGGCGTCTGCTCGTACTTCCTGATCGGTCACCACTGGGAGACCGAAGCGGCCCGCTCGGCCTCGATCAAGGCGTTCGTGGTCACCAAGCTCGGCGACGTGCCGTTCCTGATCGGCATCCTGGTGCTCGCCGCGGGCGCCGACTCGTTCCGGATCCGCGACGTGCTCGCCGCGGTGCCCGAGGGCGGCGCGGGCTGGGTCACCGCGGGCACCCTGCTGATGCTCGGCGGCGTCGCGGGCAAGTCCGCCCAGGTGCCCCTGCAGACCTGGTTGCCGGACGCGATGGCCGGCCCGACCCCGGTGTCCGCGCTGATCCACGCGGCCACCATGGTCGCCGCCGGCGCCTACCTGGTGGCCCGCCTGTACCCGGCCTTCCTGGCCGCGCACGCGACGCTGATCGTGCTCGCGGTGCTGGCCGCGGTGACCATGATCGGCTCGGCCCTGGCCGCGCTCGCCCAGGAGGACCTCAAGCGGGTGCTCGCCTGGTCGACGGTCGGCCAACTCGCCTACATGACCGGCGGGCTCGCCGTCGGCGGACGCGACGCGGCGGTGTTCCACCTGCTCTCGCACGGCGCGTTCAAGGCGCTGCTCTTCCTCGGCGCCGGGGTGGCCGTCCACGTCGCCGGGACCGGCGCGCTGGCCGGCATGGGCGGGCTGCGACGCCGGGCACCGATCGCGTTCTGGACCATGACCGCCGGGCTCGCCGCACTCGCGGGCGTGCCGCCGTTCGCCGGCTTCTTCAGCAAGGAGGCGGTGCTCGGCGCGGCCGAGCACACCGCCGCCGGGCACGGTTCGGTCCCGACGGTGGCCGGTTGGCTGGTTCTGGTGGCCGGGCTGCTCACCGCCGTGTTGACCGCGGCCTACGCGACCCGGGTCTGGTTGCGGGTGTTCTTCGGGCCGACCCGCGAGGGCGCGGCCGGCGCGGAGGTGCCCGCGCACGCGGACGCGGCGGACTACGGCGGGCCCGCGCACGCGGGTGAGGCGCCCGCCGCGATGGTGTGGCCGCTGATCGTGCTCGCGGTGCCCACCGTGCTGTTCGGCTTCGTGGCGTTCCCGGGCCTGCCGCCCTTCGGCAGCGACCTGGGCTATCCCGACCTGGCCCCGCACCTGTGGACCACCGTGCTCGCGCTGCTCGCCCTGGTCCTGGGCGCCGGCGCGGTCGCCGCGTCGTGGCGGCGCGACCCGGCCGCCGATCCGGCCCGGATGCCGGGTCGGCTGCGCGGTCCGGCGCTGCGCGGGTTCGACGTGGACCGGTTGTACGCGGCGCTGGTCCTGACCCCGGTCCGACTCGCCGCCAGGGCGGCCCGGTTCGCGGACACGGCCGTCGTCGACACCTACGTCGAGGGCGCCGCGCAGAGCGCGTGGCTGCTCGGCGGCGGGATTCGCCGGGGCCAGAACGGCAACGCCCGGCTCTACCTGACCGGCCTGTTCGCGGGCGTGGTCGTGCTCGCCGTCGCCGTGGCGGTGGGTTCGTGACCCGCGCGCGATCGTTGCCCCCGACGCCCTCTCATGCCCAGGAGACCTCGCGGTGAGCGTCGTGCTGATCCTCGTCGTGGCCGTGCCGTTGCTCGGCGCCGCCCTGCTCGCCCTGCCCGGGGTCGGAGATCGCGCGGCCCGACTGGTCGGCGTCGGCGCGAGTGCGGCGGCCCTGGTCGGGGCCGTGCTGCTCGCATGCGACTTCGACCGCGGGCGCGGGATGCAGTTCGAGACCGACGTGTCCTGGGCGCCCTCGCTGGGCCTGCGCTTCCACCTGGGCATCGACGGCATCTCGCTGCCGCTGCTGCTGCTCGCCGCGCTGCTCACGTTGCTGGTCGCCGTCCACAGCCTGTGGAACATTCCGCCCGGAGGCGACGCCCGCGCGTTCGTCGCGCTGTTCCTGCTCCTGGAGACCGGCACGCTGGGCACCTTCGCGGCGCTCGACCTGATCCTGTTCTTCCTCTTCTTCGAGGTCGTCCTGGTCCCGATGTACTTCCTCATCAACCGCTGGGGAAGTCCGGGCGAACGCGGCCCGGCCTCGTACAAGTTCATCCTGTACACGCTGCTCGGCTCGGCCGTGATGCTGCTCGGCTTCCTGCTGATCCAGGCGAAGACCGGCACCTTCGACATGGTCGAACTCGCCGAGCGGCACGGCGCGGGCATGTCGCACGGCGTCCAGGTGCTGGCGTTCCTGGCGATCGGTCTGGGCCTGGCGGTCAAGGTGCCGATGTGGCCGCTGCACACCTGGCTGCCCGACGCGCACACCGCCGCACCGACGGCCGGTTCCGTGCTGCTGGCCGGCGTGCTGCTCAAGATGGGCACCTACGGCCTGATCCGGATCGCGGTGCCGATGTTGCCGGAGGGCGCCGAGACGTTCGCGCCGTATCTGGCCGCGTTCGGCGTGGTCGGCATCGTGTACGGCTCGCTGGTGTGCCTGGCGCTGCTGCGTGACCCGGACGGCGACCTCAAGCGCATCATCGCCTACTCGTCGGTGGGCCACATGGGCTTCGCGCTGCTCGGCATCGCCACCCTCACCCCGCAGGGCGTCAACGGCGCGCTGTTCGTCAACATCGGCCACGGCCTGGTCACCGGCCTGCTGTTCTTTTTGGCCGGCGCGGTCAAGGACCGGCACGGCACCGCGCTGCTGGGCCGACTCGGCGGCGGGATGTACGGCCGCACCCCCCGGCTCGGCGCGCTCGTCGCGTTCGGCGCGGTGGCCGGCCTCGGGCTGCCCGGGCTGGCCGGGTTCTGGGGCGAACTGCTCGCGATGTACGGCGCGTACGAGCCCGCGGCCGGGTTGTCCACCGGCGGCTACCGGACCTTCCTGGTCCTGGCCGGCCTGGGCACCGTGCTGACCGCGGCCTACATGCTCGGTCTGGTCCGCCGGTTGTGCATGGGCCCGGCGGGCGAGGCCCCGACGGGCCGGCCGGAGGTCGACGTGACCGGCCGCGAGGTCGTGGTGTGGACCCCGCTCGTCGCGCTGACCCTGCTCGCCGGCCTGTGGCCGGCCACCGTGCTCGCGATCACCGACCCGGCCGTGCGCGCCCTCATGGGAGGCAGTTGACATGCCGTTCGACGTCCAGTCGATCGACTGGCTCGCGATCGGGCCGGTGGTCGCGGTCGCGGTCGCGGCCCTCGTGGTGCTGCTCGCGGACCTGTTCCTGGAGGGTGCGCGCAAGGCCGTGCTGCCCTGGCTGACCCTGGCCGGACTCGGCGCGGCGCTGGTGTCCTTGCTGCCGCTGCACAGGGACGACTCCGCTGCGCGCGGCACCTTCTGCTCGCCGTCGGGCTGCTCGTACGTGGTCACCGACCTGACCCTGGTGCTGCAACTGGTGCTGCTCGGCTCGGCGGTCGTGGTGGTGCTGCTGTCGATGCCGATGTCCTCGGTGCCCAGGACGGGGGAGACCGAGGGCGAGGTGCCCGGCGGCGAGTACCACTTCCTGCTGCTGTCCTCGGTGACCGGCGCGGTCGCGCTGGCCGGCGCGCGCGACCTGCTGACCCTGGTGGTCGCCCTGGAGACGTTGTCGCTGCCCGCGTTCGCGCTGGTGGGCCTGCGCCGGGACGGCCCGGGCGGCGAGGCGGCCCTGAAGTTCTTCCTGCTGTCCGTGGCCGCGACGGCGGTGATGTTGTTCGGCGTGAGCCTGGTCTACGGGAGCACCGGCAGCGTGCACCTGGCCAGGATCGCGGCCGACCTGGAGCGGCTGGATCCGCGGTTGACCGCGGTGGCCGCGACCGGCGCGATGTTGACCATGGTCGGGTTCGCCTTCAAGGTCGCGGCGGTGCCGTTCCACTTCTGGGTGCCGGACACCTATCGCGGCGCGCCGATCCCGGTCGCCGCCTACCTGTCCGTGGTCTCCAAGACCGCCGGCTTCGCCGGACTGCTCCTGGTCGCCGGCATCGCCTTCCGGCCGTACGCGCACATCTGGGGTCCGGCGCTCGCGGTGCTCGCCGCGGCGACGATGACCGCGGGCAATGTGGCCGCACTGCGCCAGACGGACGCGGTGCGGCTGTTGGCGTGGTCCTCGATCGCCCAGTCGGGCTACGTGCTGGTCCCGTTCGGAACCGCCGCCGGGCACGGCGAGGACCTGGCCGACACGCTGCCCGCGGCCGTCGCCTACCTCGCGGTGTACGCGGTGATGAACCTGGGCGCGTTCGCGGTGGTGACCCTGGTGGCGCGCGAGCGCGGCGGCCTGGTCTCCGATCACCGCGCGCTGTTCCGCTCGCGTCCGGTCGGCGCCGCGGCGATGGCGTTCTTCCTGCTGTGCCTGGCCGGCATCCCGCCGGGCCTGGCCGGGCTGTTCGCGAAGGTGACCGTGTTCCAGGCGGTGATCGACTCCGGCACCGGCTGGCTCGCGGTGGTGATGGCGGTCAACGTGGTGATCGGGCTGTACTACTACCTGGTGTGGACCGCGCAGTTGTTCGCGCCCGCCCTACCGGGGCCGCCGAGCCCCGCGGGCGGCCGGTCCGGCGCGGTCGACGGCGCGGTTCGCACGCCGGCCCCGTTGGTCGCCGCACTGGTGGTCACCGGGGCGCTCGGGGTGCTGCTCTCGGTCGCGCCACAGGTGGTGCTGCACGTGCTCACCGTGCCGGGTCTACTGGGCTGACCTGCGGTTCCGGCCCCGGAGCGGGGGTTATGCCCGCTCCGGGAGGGAACTCTGCGAGGCGTTGTCCCGTTGCGAAAGAAGAGACAACGGGCAGAGGGCGACAAGCCGGCGGATATTCCGCAAGGACCCGCATTGTCACCCCTGGGACGCTTGCGAGAGGACTCTGCCGTGCACGGCCAGCACAACGGACTGAAGACCGCCGTACTGCTCGGCGGCATGTCGGCGCTCATCCTGGTCGTCGGCAGCTTCTTCGGTCGGACCGGGTTGATCATCGCCCTGTTCGTGGCCCTGGCCACGAACGGCTACGCCTACTTCAACAGCGACAAGATCGCACTGCGCTCGATGCGCGCGCGCCCGGTCAGCGAGGCGGAGAACCCCGAGCTGTACCGGATCGTGCGCGAGCTCTCCAACGACGCCCGGCAGCCGATGCCGCGGCTGTACATCTCGCCCACCGAGGCCCCGAACGCCTTCGCCACCGGCCGCAACCCGCGCAACGCGGCGGTGTGTTGTACGACCGGCATCCTGCGCATCCTGGACGCGCGCGAGTTGCGCGGGGTGATCGGGCACGAGCTGTCGCACGTCTACAACCGGGACATCCTGATCTCGTCGGTGGCCGGCGCGCTGGCCAGCGTGATCATGTTCCTGGTCAACTTCGCGTGGCTGATCCCGATCGGCCGCAGCAACGACGACGACGGTCCGGGCCTGTTCGGGATGTTGGCGATCATGATCCTGGGCCCGCTCGCGGCGAGTGTCATCCAGTTGGCGGTCAGTCGTTCGCGTGAATATCAGGCGGACGCCTCCGGGGCCCGGCTCACCGGCGACCCGATGGCGCTGGCGAGCGCGCTGCGCAAGCTGGACGCGGGCACCCAGGCGCTGCCGCTGCCGCCGGAGCCGAAGTTGCAGACCACCAGCTCGCTGATGATCGCCAACCCGTTCCGGCGCGGCGCGGGCGGGATGAGCAAGCTGTTCTCGACGCACCCGCCGATGGCGGACCGGATCGCCCGGCTCGAGGCGATGGCGGGGCACTGACGGGGGCCGCCGCTCGACGGGTTCGGGCTCGGGTGGGTCGTGGGCCGTCCGTCCCGACCTTCGGCCCCGACCGTCAGTCCTGCGGGGGACGTCAGCGGACGCGGGGCGGGGTAGAACAAGTCCGTGAAAACTGTCCTGAACATCATTTGGCTCGTGTTCTCCGGCCTGTGGCTGGCCATCGGCTACGCCATCGCCGGCATTGTCTGCTTTCTGCTGTTCTTCCTCGTCGTGACCATCCCACTGGGCATCGCCTCCTTCCGGATCGCGGCCTACGCGCTGTGGCCGTTCGGTCGTCGGGTGGAGTGGCGGCGCGACGCCGGCGCCGGGTCGCTGCTCGGCAACATCCTGTGGATCGTGCTGTTCGGCTGGTGGCTGGCGCTTGCCCACCTGGTCACCGGCGTCATCCTGTGCATCACGGTGATCGGCATCCCGCTCGGGTTGGCCAACTTCAAGCTCATCCCGGTCTCGCTCACCCCGCTGGGCCGCGAGATCGTCTCGACCGACGACCCGATGCACGTGGGCGTCTGACCGGACCACCGCACCCGCCGTCCGGGCCCGGCGCCCACCGGGCGACCCCGCCGTCCGAGCCCGGACGGCTGTACGGACGGCCGTCCGGGCGGCCCTTGGTCGACCGGCCGGCGCTGGGCCCGGACAGGCCAATCGCGTGATCTCGTACGAGGGAGACCCGCCGCAACCGCTGTAGCCGCGCTCCCGGTGTGTCGATATGTCCCGGTAGGCCCGGGTAGACGCACTGCACCGGGAATGGACCCCACCGGGAAACGAACCCCATCGGGAAGCGCGGAGGTTGCCGTGGCGGCGACGGTCAGTGTCATCGTTCCGACCCGCGACCGCACGGCCCTGCTGGCCGATGCCCTGCGCAGCGTGGCCCTCCAGGGCATGCGGGACATCGAGGTCGTCGTGGTCAACGACGGCGGCGCGGACGTCGCGGGGGTGCTGCCGCTGGGCGTCCGGGGGATGACCGTACGACTGCTCTCCTTCCCCCGCTCACGCGGCCCGGCCGCGGCCCGCAACGCCGGTCTGGAGATCGCCACCGGGCGCTTCGTCGCCTTCCTCGACGACGACGACATGTACCTGCCGGGCCACCTGGACCGGGCCCTGGCCGCGCTGGAGAGCACCGGCTCGGACGCGATCTACGCGGACTGCATCCTCAGCGGCGACCGGACGATGCCGGGCGAGACGCCGGGCAGCGCGTACCACTACGACTTCCCGTACGACCCGGACATGCTCTCGGTGGCCAACTTCGTGCCGACCACCGCCGTGGTCGCGCGCAATCCCGCGCACACCGCGCCCGCGTCCTGGTTCCGCTTCGACCCCGAACTGCCGCTCCTGGTCGACTGGTCGTTGTGGCTGCGGCTGGTGCACGACCGGGGCTGGTCGTTCGCCCGGTTGTCCGAGCCGGGTGTGGTCTATCACCGGGAACCGGTCGATTCGAGCCTGTCCGGCGGCGCGGCGGCCCAACTCGACTCGCTGGACCGGTACGAGGACACCTACCGCACGATCGTCGCCCGCTGGCCCGTGCCGCCCACCGGCCGCGTCGCCCGCTTCCGCCGGCACGCGCTGACCATGTTCGCGATCGCCCGGGAGCAACTCTCCACCGGCGCGCACCTGGCCCCGTTCGCCTACGAGGACGCCCTCCGCGTCCTGCACGCGGGCTTCACCGGCCGTCTGGAGGAGGACACCGTCCCCACCCGCCTGTCCACCGTCCTGACCGGCACCGACGCCCACACCATCGACGCCTGCGGCCCCCTGGTGGAACGCGTGCAGCAATAGGGCGTGGCGGGGTCGGCCCGGCCGGGCGAACCACAAAGGGCACAGCGAGGACCGTGGACCCACCGTCCCCGGCGATCCCGTCCTCGCTGTGCCCTCGACCCGGGTACCACCGGGCCCGCCGCCACCGCGCCGCCGCACGTCACCGCAGGCCGACGGCCTCGGTCAGCGGTAGTTCACGAACTGCAACGCGAAGTCCAGGTCCTTGCCCTTGAGCAGCGCGATGACCTCCTGGAGGTCGTCCCGGTTCTTGGACGACACCCGCAGCTCCTCGCCCTGGATCTGCGCCTTGACGCCCTTGGGGCCCTCGTCGCGGATGATCTTGGAGACCTTCTTCGCGTTCTCCTGGGAGATGCCCTCCTGGATCGACGCGAAGATCTTGTACTCCTTGCCGGACGCCTTCGGCTCACCGGCGTCGAGCGACTTGAGCGAGATGCTGCGCTTGATCAGCTTGCCCTGGAACACGTCGAGGATCGCGTTCACACGCTCCTCGGAGTTGGCGCGCAACTCGATCTGCTCGCCGGTCCAGCCGATGTGCGCGCCGACGTTCTTGAAGTCGAACCGCTGCGCGATCTCCTTCGAGGTCTGGTTCAGCGCGTTGTCGACCTCCTGACGGTCGACCTTGGACACGATGTCGAAAGAGGAGTCAGCCAAGGCTCGGAATCGCTTTCTGTGGGATCTGAGTGGGAAAAAAGGCAACCCCACCACCCTAGAGCGTCCCCCACGACCCCGACCCCGACCGCACACCCCCACCCGATCCGATACCGAGTGGCGAACCACCCCGGGTGGTCCGCTATTGTTGTCCCGTCGCGCCGCAAGGCGCACACGGCGGGTTGCCCGAGCGGCCAAAGGGAGCAGACTGTAAATCTGCCGGTGTATACCTACGTTGGTTCGAACCCAACACCCGCCACACCGTGAAAGACGGCTTCTGACCAGAGGTTTTGGTCAGGGGCCGTTTTTTGTTGTCCGGAGGCGTGGGGGCGGCCGTCCGGGTGGAGCCTGGTGGACGGCGGGGGATGCCGCCGATGGGGTGAGCAGGGCGCCGAGGGCAAGTCGACGTGGATGGATGACGGCGAGGGCGCTCGGGTGGGTTCGGCGTCTCGGATATCCGGCGAAGGGCCCGACGGGTTGCGATTCGCCTTCGCGCGGGCGTCCGACGGGTCGGCCAGGATGGGAGCACGACGACTACGGGCGGACGCCACGGGGGAGCGGATGAGCGTGAACGGCAACGACGAATCGGTGTCGCGGGAACTGGTCGACTACTGCGCGACCCTGCCGGGAGCGCCCGTGGGCGCCTCGGTGCTGCTGCGCGATCGCCACGGCGGGCTCGTGGTGGTGGAGCCCAACTACAAGCCCGGTTTGGATCTGCCCGGCGGGATGGCCGAGGAGGGGGAGGCCCCGCACGAGGCCGCCGCCCGCGAGGTGCGCGAGGAACTGGGTCTGGACATCACCGTCGGCCGGTTGCTCGCGGTGTCCGCGACCTCGGCCGGGACGTTCGGGCGGGTCGTGCTCGACTTCCTCTTCGACGGGCCGACGCTGACCGACGAGCAGGTCGCGGCGCTGGCCCCGGCGGACGACGAACTGGACGCGGTGTACGTGCTCACCCCCGACCAGGCGCTGCCGCGCTTTCCCGGGCGGACCCGGCGGCGGGTGTCGGTGGCGTTGGAGGCGTACGCGTCGGGGGCCTGTCTGTACATGGTCGACGGGCGCGAGTACCGGCCGGCCAAGGAGCGGGTGTGGCACGAGGACGAGCCGATCCCGGCCGGCACCGCGGTCGGCCGGGCGGCGGGGTGGTTGTTCGACCCCGAGGGCCGGGTCCTGCTGGTCGGTGACCCGGACGGCGGGTACGCGCTGCCCGGCGGCGGTGCCGAGCCCGAGGACGCGGACGTACTGGCGACGCTGACGCGCGAGGTCGCCGAGGAGGCCAACGCGGTGCTCGGGAAGATCACCCACGTGGGCTACCTGTCCGATCCGGACGGCAGCGACGTCAGGTCCCGCAGCGCCGCCCGGATCGTCGCACTCGGCCCGCTCGCCCCCGACCCGGCGACCGGCTGGTCGTGGAGCCGCGCCCTGGTCACCCCGCGCCGTGCCGCCGCGCTCCTCAGCGGCGGCTACGACGCCCGCCTGCCCCAGGCCCTCGCCGCCCAGCGCATCGCCCACGAACGCCTCGGCGTCCCGATCCTGGACGACGACAGCCGAGTCGACGTCCCCCCGGCCGGCGTCACCTTCGAATAGCCACCGCGGATGCCGCCCGCCCACGCCCGCCGCCCGTGCCCGCTCGGCGCCGGCAGGCCGCCATGCCCACCGGCGCCCGCCACCCGTGCCCGCCCTAAAGCGCCCGGTTCAAGTGGTGGGTCAAGTCCCCCACGTAGTCGGTGATCATGTGGCGGCGAGTGAACCGCCAGCTCCCGTCGGCCCGTTCGAAGGTGTCGTGGTAGCGGCCGGTGAAGATCGGTTGCAGGGGGAAGTCGGGCAGGGACTGGAAGACCGTGACGTAGCTGCGGCACGTCCCGGTGCCCGCCTCGTCGTCCACGTCCAGGACCAGGTTCGTGGTCACGTGCCGGGTGTGCGGTGTGCCGTTGTCGGGGTAGCGGCGGGTCCACGCCTCGAACATCGCCCGCGCCCCCGCCGCGCCCGCGACCGCCGGTTCCCGGCCCTCGGAGGTGATCACCGCGTGCGCGAACAACTCGCCCACGCCCGCGTAGTCGCCGGCGTCGACGCGCTCGGCGTACAGCCCGATCAGATTCGGAATCGCGTGGTATCCGGACGACATGACGGCGGCCTCCCGACCTTCGACGCGTCGTGCCGCGGGCACCGCCGACCGGCGATGCCCGCGGCACGACCAAAGCAGGACCGGCCGACGGTAACTGACATAGCGTCAGATGTCTGCCCGGATGTTTTTCGTCAGTTCCAGCAGCTCCGCCTCGCGATCCGCCCGCTCCCGAGGCCACCCCGGGGCGTCCGGTCGGGTCTGCCACGGATGCGGCCCCTCCGACGGCCGGTACTCCACCCCCAGCGCGTCCAGCCGGGCCAGGTGGGCCGACGTCAACCGCCCGGCGAACTCGGCGAAGTCGCCGGGACCCGACCACACCGCCTCGGCGAACGCGCACAACCGCGGGAAGGCCATGTAGTCGATCCGCCGCACCGAGTCCATGTGCTCGGTCCAGATCTGCGCCTGCCCACCCAACACCCGCGCGCCCTCCTCGGCGGACAACGCCGCGGGCACCGGCCGGAAGGCGTACGCGTCCGCCAGTGTCAACAGCGGCCCCACCGGAATCGGCTCGTCCACGTCCTCGCCCTGGCGGTAGTCGAAGTACACCGAGGTGTCCGGGCACGCCACCACGTCGAACCCGGCCCGGGCCGCCGCGATCGTGCCGTGCTCGCCGCGCCAGCCGCCGATCAGCGCGTCCGAGGGCACCGCCGCCCCGCCCCCCAGCACCTCGTCCCAGCCGAACAGTCGCCGCCCGTGCGCGGCCAGCATCACGGCCAACTCGCCCACGAACCAGCCGCCGAGCGAGCCCGGGTCGGCATGCCCCATCCGCTCCCACGGCTCGGTCGGCACCTCGTCGCCGCCCACGCACACATACCGGGACGGGAAGATCGCGCACACCTCCGCCAGCACGTCGCGGCAGAAGCCCAGCGCCTCCTCGGTCGGCGCGAGCACCCCGTCGGACACTCCGCCCCACCGGGTGCGCACCCCCTCCACCGGTACCGCGCCGAGCGACGGATAGGCCGCCACCGCCGCCTGCGTATGCCCCGGCAGGTCGATCTCGGGCACCACGGTGATGTGCCGATCGGCCGCGTACGCGACGATCTCGCGCAGGTCCTCGCCCGTGTAGTAGCCGCCGTGCGGTCGCTGGTCGAACGTCTCGTGCTGCCGCGCCCCCCGCATGCTGCCGGTGCGCCACGCGCCCACCGAGGTCAGCAGGGGCCACCGCGGCACCTCGATCCGCCAGCCCTGGTCGTCGGTCAGATGCAGGTGCAGCACGTTCAACCGGTGCACCGCCATCAGGTCCACGAAGCGCAGCACGTCCTGCTTGGGCAGGAAGTGCCGGGCCACGTCCAGCATCACCCCGCGCCAGGCGAAGGCCGGCTCGTCCTCGATCACGCCCACCGGCAGCGCCCATCGGTCGGTGCCCACCCGGGCGCGCCGGAACACGTTCGCCGGCAGCAGTTGGCGCAGCGTCTGCAGGCCCGCGAACACCCCGGCCGCCGAGCCGCCGCGCAGCTCGACCGCCGACGTGGTGACCTCCAGCCGGTATCCCTCGGCCGGCAGCCCCGCCGGGTCCAGGACCAGGGCGATACCCGGACCGGACGCCAGGAGGCACCCGGTCGCCGGGCCGAGCGCACCGCGCAACCAGGCCGCCTCGGCGGCCAGCTCGGGTGGATGGGTCAGCCCGGTGGTCTCCGTCAACACGAAGGCACCGGCCCCGGGCACGACCCGAACGGGCCGGGGCACCACGGACAGGTTCGCAGGGAACGTCGTCACCGGATCAGTCCTTCACCGCTCCGCCGAGCCCCGAGACCAGGTGCCGCTGTACCAGCACGAAGAAGATCAGGACCGGAATGGTCATCAGGGTGGACGCGGCCATGATGCCGCCCCAATCGTTCTCGTCCGGCTTGAAGAACACCATCAGCGCCGCCGGCAGCGTCTGGTGGTCGGTGTCCAGGATGAACGTCTTGGCGAAGACGAAGTCGTTCCACGCGGTGATGAACGAGAACACCGACGTGGCCGCGAGCCCGGGCGCCACCAGGGGGAACAGGATCCGCCACAGGATGGTGAACCGGTTCGCGCCGTCGATCCGGGCGGCTTCCTCCAGCGATTCGGGGATCGCCTTGACGAAGCCGCGCAACATCCAGATCGCGAACGGCAGCGAGAAGGCCAGGTTGACCAGCATCAGCGAGCCGAGCGTGCTGAGCCCGAACCCGGGCGCGACCGTGCCGATGTCGCGGACCAGGAAGAACAGCGGGATGGTCAGCGCCTCGACCGGCACCATCTGGGCGACCAGGAACATCACCAGGATCGTGGTGCGGAACTTGAAATGGAACCGGGTCAGCGCCACCGCGGCCAGGAACGACACCAGGCCGGAGAGCACGACCACCACGGTGGCCACGATCAGGCTGTTGAGGAAGTAGCCGCCGAAGCCGCTGACCCCGAACGCGTCGCGGAAGTTGTCCAGCGTCGGATGCCACGTCCACGGCCGCGGGTCGACCGAGTTGATCTCGCCGTCCGGCTTGAGCGCGGAGAGCACCATCCAGTACAGCGGGAACACGGTGACCAGCGCGATCACGATCGCGGTGATGTTGGCGATGCGCCGGGACACCTTGCGGTCGCCCCTGACGCGACGCGGCCCGACCGGGCGTACGGCGGACGTACTGTTCACAGCTCCTCCCCGGAGCGACGCAGCGCGCGGATGTAGAAGATCGTGACCACGAGCAGGATCAGCGTCATCAACACGCCGATCGCCGCGCCCAGGCTGTAGTCCGAGGACGCGAACGCCTTCTGGTACGCGTACACGTTGAGCACCAGGTTCTGGCCGGCGATGCCGCCGCCCCCGGTCATCACGTAGATCTGGGTGAAGACCTTGAAGTCCCAGATGATCGACTGGATCACCACGATGGTCAGGATCGGCCGCAGGATCGGCAACATCACGTGCCGGAAGGTGGTCCACGTGGACGCGCCGTCCAGCCGGGCCGCCTCCAGGACGGAGACCGGGATCGACTCGATGCCCGCGTACAGCGAGATCATCACGAACGGGAACGAGTGCCACACGACCACGACGCCGACCAGCGCGAACGCGGACCACTTCTCGTAGAACCAGTTGTGGCCCTGCATGCCCAGGACCTCGTTGACCAGGCCCAGGTTGGTGTCGAACAGGAACATCCACACCGTCGAGCCGGTCATCGCCGGTGCCGCCCACGCGCCGAGCGCGGCGAACAGCAGCAGCAGCCGCGGCCACTTGCCGATCCGGGTCAGCAGCACCGCGAGCGCCGCGCCCACCACGAGGGTGGCCACCACGCAGGCCGCCGCGAAGATCACCGTCTGGACCAACACGTCCCAGAACTGGTCGTCGCCCAGCAGGGTCGAGTAGTTGTCGAAGCCGACGAACTCGGCGACCTCGCCCGCCGACGCCTGCGGCTGGCCGAAGTCGAGGAAGGACAGCAGGCCGAGCTGGTAGAGCGGGTAGCCGAACAGCGGGATCAGGATGGCCGCGGCCGGCAGCAGCAGCCAGAACGGCATCCACGAACGACGCCGCCCGGCCGTGGTCTTCTTCGCGCCGCCGCGCGGGCGGACCGGGGCCGAGGCCGGCCGGTCCGCCCGCGCGGGCGTGGTGGTCGTGGTCACCGTGCTACTTCCCGGCGAACGCGTTGTCGATCGCGGTCTTGGCCTCGCCCGTCGCGCCCGGGACGTCGGACTTGCCGGTGACCACCTTCTGGAACATGGTCGGCACCACCGACTGCGAGTCGATCTTGGCCCACGCGGCGTCCTTGGGCACGAACTTGGTGCCCGCGTTCAGGGTGTCGATGAACGGCTTGAGCCACGGGTCCTTGGCCACCACGTCACCGCGCGCCGAGGCGAGCGTGGGCAGGTTGCCCATCGCGTCGAACATCTGGAGCTGGTACTTCTTGCCGCCCAGGATCTTCATGAAGTCGACCGCGAGCGAACGGTGCTGCGAGGACTTCATCACGCCGAGGTCGTTGCCGCCGGAGAAGGCCGGCGCGATCGAGCCCGGGGTGGTGCCCGGCAGCGGGACGACCGCGTACTTGCCCTTGGCCACGCCCGCCTCGACCGCGCTGCGCGAGGAGTTGGGCAGGATCGCCATGCCCGCGGTGCCGGCCGCGAAGGCTTCCACCGTCTTGCCGCCGGTCAGGTCGGCGCACTGCTGCGGCGGACAGATGTCCTTGCCGAACAGGTCGGTGTACGCCTTGACGCCGGCCTGCGACTGCGGCGAGTCGATCGCGGCGGCGTACTTGCCGCCCTGCTGGGTGGCGATCTCGCCGCCGTTGGCCCACAGGAAGGGCAGGCCGCCGAAGGTGTATTTGCCGCCGACCGCGATGCCGAGCATGTCCGGCTTGGCCTGGCGCACCTTCTTCGCGGCCTCGACCAGCTCGGCGTACGAGGTCGGGGGCTTGAGGCCGAGCTCGGTGAACACGTCGGTGCGGTAGTACAGCGAGCGCAGGCCCAGCCACCACGGCAGACCGTAGGTCTTGCCGTCGACCAGCGTGGTGTCCTTGAGGTCCTTGGGCAGGTCGCCCGCCTCCGACCAGTTGCCCAGGTCGGCGGAGATGTCCGCGAGGCCGCCGGCCGCGACGTAGCCGAACAGGTCGGTGTTGCCGAATTCGACCACGTCCGGCGCGCTGTTCGGGTCGTTGAACGCGCCCTTCATCTTCTCCGCACGCGGACCCGCGTCGGTGGGTATGTAGCCGATCTCGACGTTCACCTTGGGGTGCGCGGTCTTGAAGTCGGCGACCGCCGCGTTGACCACCTTCTCCTTCGGTGCGCGGTTCGCCTCGTCGTACAGCCACACCTTGAGCGTGCCGGTCTGTTCGTCGGCGGACTTCGACTTGGACGCCGTGCCCGGCGCGCACGCCGCCAGCGCGATGCCGGCCACTGCGACGGCGGCCAAACTCCGGATCTTCACGACAATTCCTCCTGCGGCGAGGCAGGCCGGAGCGACCGCGGGCGATGCCGCGACCCGAGGGTCGGCCTGTACGTCTGGACGTCTGCATCAATCGACACGAACGGGCCGCAAGGGGAAACAGTCCGGTGCGGCGTGAGCGGGACGTTAGAAAGCGACGCCGCGTTCCGACAAGGCGTCCCGGCGAACGTTGTGCACTGCAAAACTGTGTGCTGCGAAAGTGGTACCGGGTGCTCACGGACACGTAACGTCCCTGCTCGGTCGATCCGACGGCCATCCGCTCGACACCGAACGTTTGCGACTCGCTCGAAGGCGCGGGACGTGACGCGAACGACACGAACGACACCAGGACAGGGAGGGCGCGCCATGTACGACGTACGGCCGCGCGGCGGGCAGGTGCTCGGCGGCACCGACGGATCGGCGGCCGCCGCCCCCGTACTCTCGTCCGGAGCCCCGACGGGTCACACGCCCGGACGCCTTGTCGGGTCGTCCTGAGGACATGCCAGTGAGCATCCACGAGCACCAGCGCGGCACCGACGACGCATCGAGCGAATCGCGCGGCGAGACCCGAGGCGGAGCGCGCCCCGAGTCGCCGCCGCCGCGCAACCAGTCCGCGTCGTTGCGCCGCGCCCTCGCCGTCCTGGAGCAGGTCCGCGACCACGCCGGCGCCGAGGGCCTGAGCCTGACCGAACTCGCCGACGCGCTCGGTCTGTCCAAGAGCACCGTGTTGCGGCTGGCCCAGCCGCTCCTGGACACCGGACTGCTCGCCCGCGACCGCCGGCACGGCCACTTCCGCCTCGGCCCCGGCGCGCTCGCACTCGGCCAGGCGTACCTGGCCGGCATCGACCTGCGCACCGCCGCCGCCGAGGAGGCGCACCGGCTGATGCGCGAGGCCGGCGGCACCGTGCACCTGTGCGTCCCGGACGCGCCGCACATCGTCTACATCGACAAGGTCGAGAACGAGACCGCCGTGCGGATGGCCTCGCGGATCGGCAGCCGCGCGCCGATGTACTGCACGGCCGTCGGCAAGGCGATGCTCGCCTGGTTGCCCGAGGAGATCTTCACCCAGGTGGTCGACGCGGGCCTGCCCACCGTCACCGCACGCACCCTGACCGATCCCACGCTGTTGCGCACCGAACTGGCCCGGATCCGCAACCGGGGCTACTCGGTCGACGATCGGGAGAACGAGCCCGAGGTGCGCTGTGTGGCAGCGCCTATCTTCGATCACAACGACGTCGTGGTCGGAGCGCTGTCGGTCTCCGGTCTGACGTCCCGCGTCACCGCCGCGCGGGTTCGTGAACTGGGACCCGCGGTCGCGGCGGCGGCCCTCCGTGTATCGCGCACCCTGGGAGCGACCCGATGACCCTCGACTCGTACACCAAAGGCACCTGGCTGCCGTATGAGGAACTCACCGACGACGAACTCGGGGCCGCCGAACACAGCCTGTTCGACG
Source organism: Embleya sp. NPDC005971 (assembly GCF_040629175.1). Taxonomy (NCBI): domain Bacteria; kingdom Bacillati; phylum Actinomycetota; class Actinomycetes; order Kitasatosporales; family Streptomycetaceae; genus Embleya; species Embleya sp. NPDC005971. Next base: position 127,007 of record NZ_JBEXUX010000007.1, read on the forward strand.
GTCCGTTCACCTGGCCGGTGATGGTCGCGCGCAAGTCCGCGCTGCTCGCGAACGTGGCCACGATGGCCGAGTACACCGTGCGCCACGGCGTGTTGTTCGCACCGCACGGCAAGACGACCATGTCGCCCGAGCTGTTCGCCGAGCAATTGGCCGCGGGTGCCTGGGGGATCACCGTGGCGACCGCGAACCAGGCGCTGGCCGCGCACCGGTTCCGGGTGCCGCGGATCATCCTGGCCAACGAGGTGCTGGACGAGAAGGTGCTGCGCTGGGCCGCGACCCGGCCCGACCTGCTGTTCTACGTGGACTCGCGGGCCGGCGTGGAGGTGGCCGGCCGGGCGCTGGCGGCGGTGCCCGGCGGGAAGTTGTCGGTACTGATCGAGCTGGGTCGCCCGGGTGGGCGGACCGGCTGCCGGAGCATCGCCGAGGGCGTCGAACTGGCCCGGGTCGCCGCCGCGGTGCCGGGGCTGACCGTGGCGGGCGTGGCCGGCTACGAGGGTGGCCTGCCGGACGCCGCCGCGGTGTCCGGCTGGTTGCGCGAACTGGCGGCCCTGGCCGACGGGATCGCCGAGCTGGTGCCCGGCACGCCGATCGTCTCGGCGGGCGGCAGCGCGTGGTTCGACGCGGTCGTGGACGTGCTCGCGCCGGACGGCGAGCCGCTCGCCGACCGCACGATCATCCTGCGCAGCGGCGCCTACGTCTCACACGACGACGGCCTGTACGCCCGCGTGACGCCGTTCGTGCGGCACCCCGAGGAGGGCTCGCTCGCGGGCGCCCTGGAGGTGTGGGCCCAGGTGGTCTCCGCGCCCGAGCCGGGCCTTGCCGTACTCGGCGCGGGTCGGCGCGACGTGCCCTTCGACCAGGACCTGCCGATCCCGTTGCGGGTGCGCGCGCTGGACGGAACACTGCGCGACGCGGGGCCGGCGCGTGTGGTCAGGCTCGACGACCAGCACGCCTACGTCGACCTCGGCGACAGCACGATGGCCCCGGGCGAGCTGGTCTGCCTGGGGATCTCGCACCCCTGTACGGCCTTCGACAAGTGGCGCGCGGTGCCGGTGGTGGACGACGACCACCGCGTCGTGGACGTGCTGAACACCCACTTCTGACCCGGCCGCCGGAACCGGCGCCGACCCCCGGCACCGTTTCGGCGCCGGACCGAACCCACCCCGGATCGACGCGTCGATCCCGAATCCGATGCCACCGACGACGCGCATCCGGCGAGAGGACATCATGAGCGCCGAACCCCGGGAAGTCCCGGACGTGGTCACGCTCGGCGAGACCATGGTGCTGCTCACCGCGCCGCGGATCGGCCCGCTGCGGCACGCCCGCACGCTCGACGTCGCCACCGGCGGGGCCGAGAGCAACCTGGCGATCGGGGTCACCCGACTCGGCGGGCGGGCCGCCTGGATCGGTCGGGTCGGCGACGACGAGTTCGGCCGGCTGGTGCTGAGCGTGCTCGGCGGCGAAGGGCTGGACACGCGCGGCGCGGTGGTCGACCCGGACGCGCCCACCGGGCTGATGGTCAAGGCCCGGCGGACCAGCGCGGTCACCGACGTGCGCTACTACCGTGCGGGCAGCGCCGGTTCGCGGCTGTGTCCCGAGGATGTGGATCCCGCGCTGGTGCGTTCCGCCCGGATCCTGCACGTCACCGGCATCACGCCCGCACTGTCCGCGACCGCGCGGGCGGCGGTGCGCGCGGCCGTGGCCGAGGCGAACGCGGCCGGCGTACCGGTCTCGCTCGATGTCAACTATCGACGGGCGCTGTGGTCGGTCGAGGACGCCGCGGCCGAACTGCGGGCACTGGCCGCCGCCGCGGACATCGTGTTCGCCACCGAGGAGGAGGCCCGCCTCGTGCTCAAGGCGCCGGCGCACACCCCGCTGCTCGACCTCGCCCGCGAACTCGGCGCGCTCGGCCCCGGCCAGGTGTTGCTCAAGCAGGGTGCGCGCGGCGCCGTCGCGATCGTGGACGGCCACGTGCACGACGTGCCGCCGCACCGGGTCGACGAGGTCGACCCGGTGGGCGCGGGCGACGCGTTCGCCGCCGGTTATCTCGCCGAACTGGTCGAGGGCGCAACGGTGGCGGCCCGGTTGGCCACCGCCGCCGCGGCCGGCGCGTTCGCGGTCACCGTGCCCGGCGACTGGGAGGGACTGCCCCGCCGGGACGAACTGCGACTGCTCCGACGCGACGACGCGGTCGCCCGCTGAACCGCCGGCCCGCCGGCTCGCCGAGAGGTCGATCGGGGGTGCGAACCACCGCGGTCCACAAGCGGATCCGCACCGACGCCGGTGGCCGCGTCGGTCACAGCGGTTGGAGGAACTCCAGCCGGTTGCCCACCGCGTCCTGCGCGTAGCACCGGCGATGGCCGGGGAACTCGCCGTCGGGGACGACCTCGGTGCCGTTCGCGGTGAGCCGGGCGATCACCTCGTCCAGGTCGGAGACCAGGATGCCGGGATGCGCCTTGCGCGCGGGTCGGAAGTCGGCCTCGACGCCGAGATGGATCTCCAGCGTGCCGGCGCGCACCCACAGGCCGCCGCGCGCGGCCAACACCGGCGGCTTGGCGACCTCGGTCATGCCCAGGACGCCGAGGTAGAAGGCGCGGCACGCGTCCTCGCTGCCGGCCGGAATGGCGAGCTGTACGTGGTGCAGGGCGAAGGTTGTCATGCGCGCATGCCTACTCCATCGCCGCGCCGCCGCCAATCCCCTCCGGCCGGGCGCCGACCCGATCCGCCCCGGCGCATGGGACGGCCCCGCCCGATGCGTGGAAGAACGCACCGAGCGGGGCCGAGGTGCCTGGTCAGCCCTGGTTGACGCAGACGTTGCCGATCGCCGGGTTGAGCAGCCCGACGATGTTGACGGTGTTGCCGCACAGGTTGATCGGGACGTGAACCGGAACCTGGATGTTGTTGCCGGAGATCACACCGGGCGAACCCACGGCCGCGCCGTCCGCGTCGGAGCCGGCCAGGGCGGGGCCGGCAGCGCCCGCGAGAGCGGCGCCCACAGTGGCGGTCAGGACGGCGGCCTTGGCGATACGCGACATCTTGTGTCGGTCCTTTCGGTTCGTACAGTCCACCCGCGGCGGGTGGATCCTGCACAACGCGCCAGGCGGCTCTCGGATACGGCGACACCACCGAACGAGCGGTTGTGGCGGGCAAATTACCCCGGATGGGCGGCGGCCCGGAGCCGCAGGGCCAGTTCGTGCGCGACCTGGGCGAGTTCCGCGGGTGCCGTCGCGGACAGTGCGCCGAGCACCTCCGCCGTCGCCTCGACGACCGCGCGCGGCACCGCCACCGGGGCCAGTCCGTCCAGCACCGAACGGGTCCGCGCCGCGACCGGCACCGGTTCGAAGGCCGCCGGGGGAGTGGCCGGCCCGGCCGGGCCGAGCGGATCCCCGTCCGGCCCGGGGCCGGGAATCAGGCTGCGCAGACCTCTGGGCACGGCGGGCACTGTCATTCCACGGAAGTTAGTGCAACCGCCGTCGCGAGTTTCCCCGGCAGGCGCGATATTCGGCCATCGCCCGCAGTTTCCCTCAGGGTTTCATCCTGTCGGGTGACGGCGCTGTCGGATTCGGCGGCTAACGTTCCCGCCAACCTGGTCACCGGCGCAAGGCGCCTTGTGCCGCTTGGCATTTGACGGGTTGTCACCGACTTTCTCGGACGGCAGTGGAGGGAACGATCGTGGGATGGATCCCGGCGGGCGACTATGAGGTCGCCCTGCAGGACGGCAAGGTGGTGTGCCGCAATGCCAAGGGGCGGCAACTGAAGTCGGTGCCCGGGAAGCTCGCCGAGGACCCGGCCGTGGTGGGCCTGCGTCAACTCGTCGAGTGGCTGGAACGCCACGACCGCACCTGCCTGGACGCGGTCGAGCGCTGGATGATCGGCTCGCTCCCGGTCCCGGTCGCGGTGCTCTCCCGAGTGTGGCCGGATCCCTCCTGGCAGCGCGTCCTGCGCGACCTGGTGGTCACCGCCGACGGCGCCGACGTGGCCGGATTCCTGCGCGGTGCGGACCCCGAGCGCGGCGTCGGCATCGTCGACCCCGACGGCGACACCGTCTACCTCGACGCACAGACCATCCGGATCCCGCACCCGGTGTTGCTGGAGGACCTGGAGGACCTGCGCGAGTTCGCCGTCGAACTGGGGGTCGAGCAGCGCGTACAGCAGCTCTACCGCGAGGTGTGGCACCGACCCGCGGACCTGGACGGCAGCCGCAGCGCCGTCGAGGAGTTCTCCGGCGGGCGCTACGACCAGTTGCGCTTCCTGATCGGCCGGGCCACCCAGTCGGGTTACCAGGTGCGTGGCGGCCAGGCCGTGTGCACGGTGCTCGACGGAGGTCGCGAGATCGAGGCCCGGATGTGGCTGGGCGACTACGACGGCTACGAGGAGACCGAGACCGGATCGGTCTCCTGGACCGAGGGCGGCAGCACGCTGACCCTGGACCGGGTCCCGCCGGTGGCCTGGTCGGAAGGCATGCGCATGGGCGCCGCGCTGTACGCGGGCCGCACGATCGAGACCACGGAGGACGCGGCATGAACACCACCGGCACGAGCACCACCCCCGACAACGCGCGCGGCCTGCTGGACGCGGGCGGCATCCTGCCGGTCGGCACCCTGACCGGCGACGACATCGACACGCTCACCGTGCGCACCTACCTGCACGCCGCGTTCGCGGACCGCCCGATCGTCCGGCTGGTCCCGGGGACGCTGGGCGAGGCGGAGGACCTGGCCCTCGGCTTCCTGGGCCTGGCCCGCGAGCCGGACGCCCCCGAGGTCGGCCAGGTCCGCCGCGAGGCACTCGGCTTCCCGGCCTGGGCCCTGGTCAACGACCCGGCCAACGGACACCACGCGCTGGCCCTGGTCCGCGACATCGAGCGGCTGGACCGCCAGGCCAAGACCAAGCCCGGCGCGGCCAAGGACGGCTTCGACCAACTGGCGGTGCGCCTGGGCCGGGCCGTACCGCACTTCCTGCCCACCTTCCACGAGCAGGCCGCGCGGATCTTCCTCAAGCACGACAACAAGACCTACGCGTCCGCCTTCTTCGGCAAGGCCCGCGAGGCCGAGCGGGTGCACAACCTGCCGATCGAGGAGGAGCGGCTGCGCGCGGTCTTCCTGGAGTTCGCCTTCGCCGGCGCGCTGACCGCCAAGGCGCTCAAGGAACACGCCAAGGCGCTGGCCGTGCGCCTGGGTCCGGCCCAGGCGTGGGTGCAGTTCCGCCAACTCGCGGTGGAACGCTGCACCGCGGGCATGCCGCCGTACGCCGGCCTGGCCGAGGACGCCCGTGCGCTGATCCGGGCGGCCGGCGGCGACCACACCGTCGAGGAGTTCGCCCTGCTGCGCGAACTGCTCGCCACACCGGCGATCGGCCGGGCGCCGCTGTCCTTCTGGAAGGTCAACCGCAAGCCGCTGGCGACGCTGGCCGCCGCCGAGCCCGAGGTGCGGGCCCGCCTGCTGGAGATCCTGCCCACCCCCGGCGGCACGGTCGAGGACGCCGACCTCGACGGATTCTGGCTCGACCTGCTCGCCGAGGCGGGCACCCTGGACCTGCTGGCCGACGGCGACCTCGCGCCCGGCGCCCGCGCCCAGTGGCTCGCCCGCTGGGCCGCGCACTCCCGACGCGGCTGGCGCTACAGCCCGCGCAACGAGCGCACCGCGAAACTGATGGTCCGGATGGCGGGCGCGCTGCGCGCCGAGGCGGTGCCGGTCGACCTGTTCAACGGCAACGGTTGGCGCGCCGGCGTCGACATCGACCTGCTGGACGTGGCCCTGACCGAGGGCATACCGCTGGCCGACCCGAAGCCCAACGGCTCGTTCGACCTCGACGAGTGGTGGAGCGACCAGGCCGCGGGCCGCCGCGAGCTGGCCGCGATCGCCGCCGACGAACGCCACCTTCCGCTGCTGTATCGGGCGATCGGCAACCTCAAGAGCAACCACCACAGGGCCACCGCCGAGCATCCGGTGTTGCGCGGGGTGCTCGCGAACTGGCTGACCGAGCAGGGCGCCAAGGTCACCTCGGCGGCCGGCCTGCCCGCCGCCGAGCGCGAATTCTCGGTGCTCAACGGGTTCCGTTCGGTGGCCGAGGAGGTCACCCCGGACGTGGTCGCCCGGGTCCGCGCGTTCGACCCGGTCGCCCTGCTGAGGAACACGCTGCGGGCCGGCGTCTACGACGAACTCGGCTGGCCGGCCCTGGAGGAGGCCGCCGGGATGTTCGGCCACAAGCACAAGATCGTCGTCGACGAGGCGTGGCCCGCGCTCGTGCTCTCCACCGAGAAGCGCGCGGTCGTGGTCGGTCCCGAGGGCATCCTGCTCGTGCACGAGCCGCGCCTGCCCAAGGAACGCGTGACCTGGCAGCGGGTCCAGTACCGCTACGTCGACGGACAACTCCTGGTCGCCTGGTACAACAAGGAATACGACTGGGAGGGCTACTGGTCCGGACGCCCGACCGAGACGTTCCTGCTCGCCGGCGAGGGCTTCGGCCGCTCGGACAGCGACACCCGGCTCTCCCTCGAACTGCCCGACGGCGGCCGGACCACCGGTGGCCGCCCGCTGTACGCCGGTGACACCAAGGTGCCGCCGCGTCGCGGCGTGCTCACCGACGGCACCACGCACTGGTCCCTCGACTTCGACCGCGGCGACCGCAAGTGGACCGAGTACGACCCGGCCACCGGCATCCACGGCCGCGCCTCGCTGCCCGCCCCGTTCGCCGCCGCAGTCGCCGACGGCGGCACGCTCGTGGTCGACCGGTGCGAACTGCTGCCGCTGCTGCCCGGCCTGGAGAACAGCCCGCTGGGCACCGACGGCACGCTGCTCGGCCACTGGGTCCGGGTGGACGGCGACACGGTCACCGCCGGATCGGTGGACGGGCGCACCGTCGGCACCCCCGTGCGCAACCGGCGGCACGGCGACGGCATGCCGCAGGAGGTGCCGATCGGCACGCTGCGCCTGCCCGGCGGCGCCGCCCCGACGGTGGTCTTCGAGAACGGCAACGTGTCGCTGTGGTCCGGTGACGTGCTGCTCGGCTACTGCATCGGCAACCAGGGCGGCATCGAGCTGGCCACCGGCAGCCGGATCGTCCCCGAGGTCGCGTTCTGGCACGCGCTGCGACCTCGCGACGAGGCCGGCTCGCTGGCCCTGCGCGCGCTCACCCCCGAGCGCGCCGCCGCACTGGTCGCCGAGGTGCACGCGGACCACGAGCGGGCGCAGGCCGAGTACGCCATCGCCAAGAAGTCCGGGGACAAGTCCAAGGCCAACCGGCCCGACCCGGTGCGGATCGCTCCGGTGCGCCTGCTGCTGCCCGAGCTCGGCCACGCCGGACTGGTCCGCAGCGTCGCCACCCTGGCCTCGACCACCGCCCGCCTCGCCGGCCGGCTGCGCGCTTTCGGCAGGATCACCGTCAAGGAGCAGAAGACCCGCGAGGTGCCCACCGGCCCCGAGCACGGCAGGGACGACGAGCTGCGCTCGGCGCTCGCCGGGACCGCGGGCATCGGCCGCTCCGGCTACTACGGCTCGGGCGGGACCATGTGGACCACGGTGAACCACATCACCGCCGTGGCCGAGGCGCTGACCCGCACCGACGGCCCGGCCGAGTGGACCGTCGAGGACGTCCGGCTCACCCATCCGCAGCTCGGCTGGCACGAACTGCTCGACCGCCGCGCCGCGCTGCTCGCCCGCGCCCTGTCCCCGTTCACCTCCGAGGAGCACCGCGCGTCGTTGCTCGTGATCCTGCAGGCGCTCACCGCCGGGCCGCTGGGCACTCCCGCCGGGACGCTGCGCACGGTCGTCCTGTGCGAGCCATCCCCCAAGAAGAAGAACAAGGAGCACAAGCGGCAGGGCCGCACCATCCGGCGCGGCGACCGTACGGTGTTCATCCTGGACAGCCAGTACACCTACGGCAACGACAAGGACCACTGGGTCGCGCTCGACCACGACCCCTCGGGCCGATTCGACGCGATCGACGGCTTCACCACCCACGAGGAACACCGCTACGTCGAGCCGATGTCCGCCGAGCGGGTCGCCGCCGTGCTGGACGGGATCCGCACGAACGGGCCCCTCCCGTGGCGGCCCGAGGCGGTGCCGGCCCTGGTCGAGGGCACCGGCCTGGGCCGGGCCGAGGCGAGCGTGCTGCTGGCCGGCATGGTCGCGGACGACTTGGACAAGGACCGGCGAGCGGTGCTCGGACTCAAGGCCGCCGAGGCGACCAACGCCCGCGAGCAGTTGGACCGGCTCGACGCCGGCGCGCGGGCCGGCGTCCTGGGCGCGCTGATTCCCGAGCAGGTGTCGGACATCCCCACCCTGTGGACGACGGGCCCCGACCTCGCGGCCGGCTGCCGGGCGTGGGACGCCGCGTTCGGCCGGGTGCTGCGCCTGTCCGAGGAGGTCGCGGCGGACGCCCGGGGCATCCCCTCGGCCTCGTTCGAGTACGTGCTCACGCCGGAATCGTTCCGGTGGATCACCGGCACCTCCACCCACACGGTGGACAAGGACGGCCGGCTGCTCGCCTCCGACCCACAGGCGGTGCCCAGCGGCAACGTCCTGAACCACATGGTGTCCGCCCTCGTCTGGCTCGCCTACCGACTGCCCTACGGCGACCCGTTGCGCGCCCAACTGCCGCACGCGCTCGGCATGCTGCGCACCCGGCTGGCCGACCCGGGCCTGGTCTTCGACCTGGACATCGAGTACGCCGAGCGCGGCTCCACCGCCACCCTGCTGCGCGAGGCGGTCGGCCTGCCCGCCACCGGCGGCGCGGACCCGGACGGCGTGCTGCGCATCGAGGACCGCTTCTGGCTCCGGCCCTGGTACGGCGACAGCGAGTTCGCCGAGGTGCGACCCGCCGGCTTCACCGGCGCCGACGACCCGTGGTTCGACCGGCTGATCGCGCTCCGCGGCGCCGCGAACTCCGCGAGCCTGAAGGCGTTCCGCCGGATCCTGGACCCGGCCTTCGAGGAACTCCTGCGCGCCGACGGCCCGCCCGGCATCCCCCAGGACCCGGCGTACGCGGTGCCCGACCTGGTCGCCGAGGTGGCCAAGACGCACGGCCTCGGCGAGGACGCGGCGATCCTCTACCTCCAGTTGCTCGCCCTGCCGGACCCCACGGACCGTCAGGTGGCCCGCTGGACCGGCTGGAAGCCCGCACGGCTGAAGAAGGCCCGCGCCGAACTCGCGGCCACCGACCTGGTCGTCGAGGCCAAGCGCTCGCGCGCCGGACGCACGTTGTTCGTGCCCGGTGGCTGGAGCGCGCTGAAGAACCCGGCGCTGCCCCTGGAGACCTGGAAGGAAGGGCTGTACCCGCAGCCCACGCACACCGTGATCGTGCCCGACCGCCCGGTCCCCGAACTGTTCCGCCGGGCCTGGCAACGTGTGCTCGACGGCGATGCGCCAGGCTTCGAACAACTCGTCACCCGCACCACCCGGAAGGGCCGCCGCTGATGGCAACCGCAACCGAACCCGCCACGAGCGCGCGCCAGATACAACCCCCCGAGGACCTGTACGCCCAGGAACTCGCCTTCCTGGCCGCCTACGACCGCGGCCCGCGCCCGCCCGCCTGGCGACTGACCCCGCGCGCGGTGGTCATCTTCGTGATGGGCAGCGGCGACGAACTCAAGCTGCCCGAACCGGTCGAGGGCCTGCCGCGGGCCCTGACCATCGGCGCCAAGTTCGTCGGCGAACGTGCCCTCGTCGAGCGCTGCGTGGTCACCCTCGCCGGCGAACGCGGCCTGCTCCTGGTCGGCGAGCCCGGCACCGCCAAGTCGATGTTGTCCGAACTGCTGGCCGCCGCCGTGTGCGGCACCAGCGGACTCACCGTGCAGGGCACCGCCGGCACCACCGAGGACCAGCTCAAGTACGGCTGGAACTACGCGCTGCTGCTCGCCCAGGGCCCCAGCCGGGGTGCCCTGGTGCCCTCGCCGGTGCTCACCGCGATGACCACCGGCGCGGTGGCCCGGATCGAAGAGGTCACCCGCTGCCTGCCCGAGGTGCAGGACGCGCTGGTCTCGCTGTTGTCCGAGCGCCGGATCGCCGTCCCCGAACTCGCGGGCGGCGCCGACGCCCAGGTGCACGCCGCACCCGGGTTCACCCTGATCGCCACCGCGAACCTGCGCGACCGGGGCGTCTCGGAGATGTCCGCCGCGCTCAAGCGCCGGTTCAACTTCGAGACGGTCGGCCCGATCGGCGACCACGACGCGGAGATCGCGCTGGTCCGCCGGCAGGCCCGGGCCGCGGTGGAACGCACCGGGACGGCCTACGCCGTCGACGACACGGTGCTGGAGGTACTGGTCACCGCGTTTCGTGACCTGCGCACCGGCCGCTCCGCCGAGGGATGGGAGATCGAACGCCCCTCCACCGTGCTGAGCACCGCCGAGGCGGTCTCGGTGGCGTCCTCGCTCGCACTGGCCGCGGCCTATTTCCCGGGTGACCGGGACGTGCTGAGCCTGCTCCCCGGACACCTGCTCGGGGTCGCGAAGAAGGACGACCCGGCCGACGCCGCCCGGCTCCTGTCCTACTGGGACGCCGCGGTGCGCCGCCGCGCGGAACACGGCTCGGCCACCTGGCGCACCCTGTGGGACCTGCGCGGAGTCCTGGAGGGCTGACGAGGTGTCGACCACACGTACGGACGGGCCCATCGACGAGGCCCGTCCGGCTGCCGAGCGCCTGGCGGCGTCCCGGCAGCCCTACCTGATCGGGGTGCGCCACCACGCCCCCTCGCTCGCCGCCGCCGTCCCGGCCCTGCTGGACGCGGCCCGCCCCGACGTGCTCCTTGTCGAACTGCCGCACGAGGCCGCGCCCTGGCTGCAATGGCTCGCACACGAGGACACTCGCGCGCCGATCGCCCTGGCCGGCACCGGCCGGGGCGGCCTCGGCTTCTACCCGTTCGCCGACTTCTCGCCGGAGTTGGCCGCGCTGCGCTGGGCCGCCCGCAACGGTGTCCCGGCGATCCCGTGCGACCTTCCGCTGGGCCACCCCGGATGGGACCGCACCGACCGCGCGTCCGACGGCGAGGGCGCGGAGGCCGGAGCGGAGACCGGCGCGGGCGGCCTGCACGCCGCGTTGCGCGACCGGCTCACCGGCCGGGCCGGCGACGACCTGTGGGACCGGCTGGTCGAGGCCACCGCACCCGGCTCGACCGCCGAGGCGATCCGCCGGGCGGCGCTCACCGTCGGCTGGGCCCTGCGCCGGGACGCGGGCACCGTGGACCCGGTCGACCTGCGCCGCGAGGCGTGGATGCGCGCCACGCTGCACGAGGCGACCACCACCGGCGCGCGTGCCGCAGTGGTGCTCGGCGCGTTCCACGCACCGGCGCTGCTCGAACCGGCCCCGTCCGAACCGGACACCACCACACCCGCCGCCGAGATCGCCGACGTCACGATGTCGCTGATCCCGTACACCTACCCGCTCCTGGACGCCCGCTCCGGCTACCCGGCCGGCATCCGCGACCCGGAATGGCAGCAACGCGTACTGGAATCCGGCGGCGACCCGGCCGCGCTGCACGAGGCGCTGATCGCCGCGGCCGTGCGGATCTGCACCGACCTGCGCGGCCAGGGCCACCCCAGCGGACCGGCCGACGCCCGCGAGATCGTCCGGCTCGCCGGCGACCTGGCCAACCTGCGCGGACTGCCCGCGGCGGGCCGTGGCGAACTGCTCGAAGCGGTACAGACCGTGCTCACCCACGGCGAGCCGCTGGGCCGGGGCCGATCGGTGGCCCGCGCACTCGAACGTGTCCTGGTCGGCAAACGAGCCGGCCGCCCGGCGCCGGCCGCACCGCGCAGCGGCCTGGGCCCCGAGGTGGAGCGCCGGATCACCGAACTCGGCCTGCCCGGCCCCGCCGACCCGGCCGAACGCGACCTGCGCCTGGACCCGCTGCGCAGCGACCTGGACCGGCGGCGCGAACTGCTCCTGCAACAACTGACGACCTGTCGGATCCCGTACGCCGAACCGGTCGCGGTGGTCGGCGCCGGCGGCGCGGACGCGGTCACCACCCGCTGGCGGGTGCGCTGGACCCCGTCCGTGGCGGCCCTGTTGGACGCGGCCGGCGTCCGGGGCGTGACCCCGGAACAGGCCGCCGAGGGCACCCTGCGCGCACAACACCGAGCCGAACTCGACGAGGGCGGCCCCACGGCGGAACAGATCCTCACCGGCCTGGAACGCGCCGCCGCGTGCGGCCTGTCCGACCTGACCGCCACCCGACTGAACGAGACCGGCCAGACCCTGCCCACCATCGCCACCCTGCCGAACCTGCTCACCGCCCTGACCCTGACCGACCGCATCCACGCCGGCCACCTGGGCGCCACCCCCCGAACCCCCGACCCGACACCCCCCACCCCACCCACCGCCACCGCGCCCCCCGACCCGAAGTCGACGACGCGCCCCGACGCCGTGTCCGCCGCCACCCCCGGCACCCTCGACCCGGCCCGCACCGACTCGGACACGCGTCCCGGTGCCGGTGAGGACGTCACCCAGACCCTGCTCACCGCCGCCGTCCGCCACCTCGACGGTCTGACCGGATCCGACGACCCCGCCGATGCCCGGGCCCTGGCCGATCTGGCCGAGCGCGCCGACACGTTCGGCGGGATCCGGTTGACCACGGGACTGGCCCGACTGGCCGCCGACGGCTCGCCGCTGATGTCCGCCGCGGCCGGCGCCGTGCGCGTCCTGCTCGGCCACGAGGACCCGGCCGACCTCGGCGACCGGATCGGCTCGTGGCTCGACACCGCGACCACCGCGGCCGCCCGGGCCGACCTGACCCGCCGGCTCACCGGCTTGCTCACCGCGGCCGGCCCGCTCCTGCAGACCGGCGGCCCGGTCCTGGCGGCTCTCCTGGACCGCGTCGACACCCTTGCCGACCGCCCGTTCCTGGACCGGCTGCCGGCCCTGCGCGGCGGCTTCGACACACTCAGCCCCGCCGCCCGCGACCGCGTCCTCGACGCGGTGGCCGACCACCTCGGCGACCGGGTGGACACCGACGCCGACCCGATCGCCCTGGCCCACTGGACCTCCGCCGACCTGACCGCCCACCAGGCCCTGGCCCACCGATCCCTGCTTCCCCCACCCACCCCCACGAACGCTGCCGAGCCGGCCGCCGCCCCCGCGCCCGCGGCAACTCCCGCCGCCGGCCCGGTGAGCGGGTGGGCACAATCCCGACCCCACCAGGACGCCCCCGCGGCCATCCCCCCACAACAGCGCTGGAAACTGATCCTCGGCCGCCGCTCCGACCACCTCCAGGGCAACGCCCGGCAGATGGCCACCGCGCTCGACGAGCTCTACGGCACCGGCCGAGGCGAAGGCTCCCGCAGCGACCTCGGCAACGGCGACCGAGGCGGCCGACAGGCCCCCTACCCCGGCGTCCGGGAATGGTCCGAGGACCTGATCGCCCTCTTCGGCTCCGACATCCGCGAGGAGGTCCTGGCCGCCGCCGCGGCAGCCGGCCGTACCGACGTCCTCACCCACCTCGACCCCGCCGCGGCCCGCCCCTCGGTGGACCTGCTCAAAACCGTGCTGGCCCACGCCGGCGGCCTCCCCGAGGCCAAACTCGCGCTGCTGCGCCCGCTGATCTCCCGGATCGTCGCCGAACTCACCCGCGAACTCGCCACCCGGCTGCGACCTGCCCTCACCGGCATCACCACCCCACGCCCCACCCGCCGTCCCGGCGGCGCCCTCGACCTGCCGCGCACCCTGCGCGCCAACCTCGGCACCGCCCGCCGCACGGCCGACGGAACCGTGGTCGTGGTCCCGGAGCGGCCGATCTTCCGCACCCGGTCGAGCCGCAGCAACGACTGGCGGCTGATCCTGGTCGTGGACGTGTCCGGCTCGATGGAGGCATCGACCATCTGGTCCGCGCTCACCGCGTCGATCCTGGCCGGCGTCCCGTCGCTGAGCACCCACTTCCTGGCCTTCTCCACCGAGGTGATCGACCTCACCGAGCACGTGCACGACCCGCTCGGCCTGCTCCTGGAGGTCGAGGTCGGCGGCGGCACGCACATCGCCGCCGGCCTGCGCGCCGCCCGCGAACTGGTCACCGTGCCCTCCCGCACGCTGATCACCGTGATCAGCGACTTCGAGGAGGGCTACCCCCTGGGCGGCCTGCTCGCCGAGGTACGCACCCTGGCCTCCTCCGGCTGCCACATCCTGGGCTGCGCGAGCCTGGACGACGCGGGTCGCCCGCGCTACTCCGCCGCCGTCGCCGGCAGCCTCGTCGCCGCCGGCATGCCGGTCGCCGCCCTGAGCCCCACCGAACTGGCCCGCTGGGTCGGAGAGAAGGTCCGATGAGCACCCAGGGCCTGCCACCGGTCGCGCCGGACGTCACCGCCGGCATCATCGAGGCGCTCACCCCGCGCCTGCGCAAACGCCTGGACGCCGCGATCGACAAGCTCGCCGCGTACCCGGTCTCCCGCGACGGCGACACCGTACGGATCACCGTCGGCGAGGACGCCGAACTGACCCTGTCCATCCCCACCGGATCGGTCACCCGCGCCGAGGACCTGCACTGCTCGTGCCTGCTCGCTCCGGCCTGTGTACACCGCGCCGCAGCCGCCGCCTCGGCCCCGGTCGCCGATGCCGAACCCACCCCGGAAACCTCGAACACCCCCGACCCCCAAGGCACTTCGAGCAGCACCGAGACCCCCGACCCGAACACCGCCACAACACCGCACCAAGCCGCCGCAAGCACGGAGCCCGGCGCCGGCACCGAGCCCACCGGTGCCGAACGCGCCGCCGCCGACGCGTTGTGGACGGCCGGCGCCGCGATCGTGGACGCCGGCGTCGACACCGCCGGCGCCGTCCTCCAGGCCGGCCTGCTGCGCGCCGCGCACACCGCACGCCTGGCCGGACTGCACCGGGCGTCCGCCGCCGCCGTCGCGGTGGCCACCGGCCTGCGCACCGCCCGGGCCGGCGATCCCGCGTACCGGCTCACCGACCTGGTCGCCGCGCTGCGCGAACTGCTCGACGTGGCGCACCTCCTGCGCACCTCGACGGGGGAGACCGCCCCGGCCCTCGACGCGTTGCGCGGCACCTCCCGCCGGGCCTACGCACCGGCCGGGTCGTTGCGGCTGTACGGGCTGTTCACCGAACCCGTACTGACCGCCCGCGGCTTCGCGGGCGCGGTGACCACCACCGTCGACCCGACCGGCACCCTGCGCACCATCGGCGACGTCGCCCCCGGCGGCGCCGACCGCGCGGTCGGCGCCGCGACCCGCGCGATCCGGGTCGGCGACACCTCCATCGACCCGGTCGCGCTCACCCGCGCCGGCCTGGTCGTCTCCGGCGCCACCGTGTCCGCCGGCGGCCGGCTCGGCGCCGGCCAGGGGGTCCGCGCGGCCCGGGCCGGTGGCGCGGCCTGGACCGACGAGCCGCTCGGCGCGCTGTGGGACGTGCCGCCGGCCACCCAGGTCGACCGCGTCGTCGGCCACCGCGATCGGCCCGCCGACGACCGCCCCGCAGGCGCCGACCTGGTCTTCCTCGACGTCACCGTGCTCGGCCCGACCCCCGGCGCCCGGGACCGGGTCCACGCCGTCTGCGCCGGACTCGATGTGCACCTGCTCGTCGCGCACGCCGACCCCGCCTTCGCCTACCGCGACAACCTGCGCCTGCTGGCGACCTGTCCGGGCCTGCGCTTGCGGCTGATCGGCCGCCTCGAACCCGGCGCCGACCGTGCCGTGCGGGTGCTCGCGGTCGGCGTCCCGCCGGGCGAGGGACCGACACTGCGACTGGCCGAGGACCGGCTGGGCCGGGTCGACCTGGGCCTGGACCGGCTGCACCGCGCCGACCTCCCGGCCGCCGCGTCGACCCCCGCCGTGACCGTCGCGGCCGAGGAACTCCCGGCCGGCCCGCTGTACCTGATGCACCGTCACGTAGAGCGAGCGATCAGCGGCGGTCGGCCGGTGCTCGCGCTGGCCGGTTCCACCGCCGCCGACACCGCCCGACTGCGCCGGGTCGGGCTGGCCACGGGAGCGACCCTGGTCGAGCGCCTCGGGCAGGTCGCGGCGGGCCGCGAACGGGATGTTTTCGGGCGTCTTCGCGCGGGCGACAACGACCTTTTGTCCGCCGCGTGGCTGGCCGCCGCCGTCTACTCGCAAACCGTCGAAGGTGCTCTGACCAGGGCTGTTTGGTCCGCCGAGCAGTAGAGCCGGGGGCGTTGCGCCAATCGATTTCCGATCGGTGACGGGCAGCGTGTATGGTTTTCCTGCTCGCCCCAATAGCTCAGTCGGTAGAGCGTCTCCATGGTAAGGAGAAGGTCTACGGTTCGATTCCGTATTGGGGCTCAGACGATGGGATCCCCGCCTGGAAACAGGCGGGGGCCTCGTTGAGGCGGCGTAGCTCAGACGGTAGAGCAAGCGGCTCATAATCGCTGTGTCACCGGTTCAAGTCCGGTCGCCGCTACCAAGCGAGCCGATTCGGGGGAGACTCCGCATCGGCTGCTTTTGCTGTATTCACCCCTGACCGCAAGGAAGGCACTCCAGTGGCTGCCACCGACGTCCGCCCGAAGATCACGCTGGCCTGCGTGGAGTGCAAGGAGCGGAACTACATCACCAAGAAGAACCGGCGTAACGACCCGGACCGTCTTGAGATGAAGAAGCACTGCCCCCGCTGCAACGCGCACACCGCGCACCGCGAAACCCGCTAGGCGGTTCGCACCACGACACCGACGAGGCCACTCCCCATCAGGGGGGTGGCCTCGTTGTCGTATTCTCCGCAGCGTTGCCCGCACCGGCCCGCCACCCACCAGGGAGAACCGCTACATGCCGCTGGACGCGAAGTTCATCGGGCGGACGTATCCGCCCACCGAGCCGTACGAGGTGGGTCGGGAGAAGATCCGCGAGTTCGCCGCCGCGATCGGCGACCCCGATCCCGCGTACAACGACCCCGAGGCGGCCAAGGCGCTCGGCCACCCGGACGTGATCGCGCCGCCGACCTTCGCGATCGTGGTCACCATGCGCGCCGCGGACCAGGTGGTCTACGACCCCGAGCTGGGCCTGGACTACTCGCGCGTCGTGCACGGCGACCAGAAGTTCACCTACACCCGCCCGGTCCGCGCCGGCGACCGGCTGACCGTGGTGACCACCGTGGACAACATCAAGTCCCTCGCGGGCAACGACATCCTCACCACGCGCGCCGAGGTGACCACCGTGGAGGGCGAGCACATCGTCACCGCGCTCTCGACCCTGGTGGCCCGCGCCGCGGCCGACGACTCGGAGGGCTGACCATGACCGCCAAGATCTCCTTCGACGACGTCGCGGTCGGCACCGAACTGCCCGCCCGCAGTTTCCCGGTCACCCGGGAGACCCTGGTCCGCTACGCGGGCGCCTCGGGCGACTTCAACCCGATCCACTGGAACGGCCGGTTCGCCACCGAGGTCGGCCTGCCGGACGTGATCGCGCACGGCATGTTCACCATGGCAGAGGCCGCGCGGGTGGTCACCGAGTGGCTCGGCGACCCGGGCGCGCTGATCGAGTTCGGCGTGCGCTTCACCAAGCCGGTCGTGGTCGCGGACACCGTCGAGGGCGCGACCATCGAGGTCACCGGCAAGGTCGCGGTGCTCCTGGACGATCGCCGGGCCCGGGTGGACCTGGTGGTCACCGCCGGCGGTGCCAAGGTCCTGGGTGTGCCCAGGGCCGTGGTCCAGCTCGCCTGAGTCCCGCCCCGGCCGGGATGCGAGAATCCAACGGTGCAGCCTGAAACCGACGCGCCTCTCGCCTCCCTGACCACCCTCCGCCTCGGCGGTCCGGCCCGTCGGCTCCACACGGCCACGACCACCGACGCGGTGCCGGCGATCGTTCGTGCCGCCGACGAGCAGGGCATCGCGTTGCTCGTGCTCGGCGGCGGCAGCAACCTGGTCGTCGGCGACGACGGATTCCCGGGGGACGTACTGCGGATCGCCACCACCGGGCTGCACCTGGCCGGCACCGACCTGAGCGTCGAGGCCGGCGTGCCGTGGGACGACGTGGTCACCGCCGCCGTCGCCGCGGGCCTGTCCGGCATCGAATGCCTCGCGGGCATCCCGGGCAGTGCCGGCGCGACGCCGGTGCAGAACGTCGGGGCGTACGGCCAGGAGGTCGCCGAGACGATCACCGCGGTCGAGGTCTACGACCGGACCGAGCGCGCCCTGCGCACGTTGACCGCCGCCGAATGCCGCTTCACCTACCGGCACAGCGTCTTCAAGGGCGACGACCGCTTCGTGGTGTTGCGAGTGCGCTTCCGGCTGCGCGACGACGCGGGCCGCTCGGCGCCGATCCGGTACGCCGAACTGGCTCGTACGCTCGGCGTCGAGCCGGGCGAGCAGGTCCCGGTCGAGGCGGCCCGGACGGCGGTGCTGAGCCTGCGGCGCGGCAAGGGCATGGTGCTGGACCCGGCCGACCACGACACCTGGAGCGCGGGCTCGTTCTTCACCAACCCGATCCTCACCCACGACGCCTTCGCCGAGCTGACCGCCCGAACCTCGCGGCACCTGGGCCCCGACGTCACCCCGCCGCGCTACCCCTCCGGCGCCGACCACGTGAAGACCTCCGCGGCCTGGCTGATCGAGCGGGCCGGCTTCACCAAGGGCTACGGACAGGGCCGGGCGCGCATCTCCACCAAGCACACGCTGGCCCTGACCAACCGCGGCGAGGCCAGCACCGAGGACCTGCTCACCCTGGCCCGCGAGGTGCGCGACGGCGTGCACGAGGTGTTCGGCGTGACCCTGATCAACGAACCGGTCCTGATCAACGCCGAGCTCTGACCCGGGGCCGGCCGCGCCCTTCGGTCACCGAGCCGGCGGCCGGGCGGGCAGCAGATCCGCCCGCGCCGCGACACCGGGCGCCGCCAGCCACCCGTCCACCCCGTCCAGCAGCGCGCGCTGTACGTGCGCCGGCGCCACCGAGCCCAGGATCGACTGCCGGGCCAGCTCGGCCAACTCCGCGTCGTCGAAACCGTGATCGTCGCGAGCCGACTCGTACTGCGCGGCCAACCGCGAACCGAACAACAACGGATCGTCGGCGCCCAACGCGATCGGCACCCCCGCGTCGAACAACCTCCGCAGCGGCACATCCGCGGCCTTGTCGTAGACGCCGAGCGCGACGTTGGACGCCGGGCACACCTCGCACACGATCCGCCGCCGCGCGAGCAGCGCCATCAACTCGGGATCCTCCACCACCCGGATCCCGTGCCCGAGCCGGCGCGCGCCCAATATGTCCACGCACTCGCGGATGCTGCGCGGCCCGTCCAACTCGCCGCCGTGCGGGTTCGCGAACAGCCCGGCGTGCCGGGCGATCTCGAAGGCCCGCTCGAACGCGGGCGCCCGCCCCCGCCGCTCGTCGTTGGACAGCCCGAAGCCGACCACACCCCGGTCGGTGTACTGCGCGGCGAGCCGGGCCAGCGTGCGCGCCTCCAACTGGTGCTTGGTGCGATTCGCCGCGATCACCACGGCGATCCCGATCCCGGTCGCCTCCCGGGCGGCCTCCACCGCGTCGAGCACGATCTCGACCGCCGGCGTCAACCCGCCCAGGCGCGGCGCGTACGAGGTCGGATCCACCTGGATCTCCAACCAGCCCGAACCCTCGGACCGGTCGTCCTCCGCCGCCTCGCGGACCAGCCGGTGCATGTCGTCCGGCGTGCGCACACACGAGCGGGCGATGTCGTACAACCGCTGGAACCGGAACCAGCCCCGCTCGTCGGTGGCCCGCAAGCGTGGTGGTCGACCCGAGGTCAGCGAGTCGGGCAGCCGCACTCCGTGCAGATCCGCCAGTTCCAACAGGGTTTGCGACCGCATGGATCCCGTGAAGTGCAGGTGGAGATGAGCCTTCGGGAGGGTGCGGACATCGCGTGCGGGACGATCCATCCACAGATCATGGACCACCGGCCCCTCGCACGTGAGGGGTACTGCGGATGATCCCCTGAAGGAGAGCCGAAACTTCGGCGGCCGGCACGTGAACGACCGCGCCGGCGCCGCGCCTACCGCTTCGCCTCGCCCAACAACCGGGCGATCCGCTCGATCCCCTCGACCAAATCCTCGTCCCCGAGCGCGTAGGACAGCCGCAGATAGCCCTGGGTGCCGAACGCCTCGCCCGGCACCACGGCCACCTCGACCTCGTCCAGGATCAGGGCCGCCAACTCGGCCGAGGTCGCCGGCCGCACCCCCCGGATCTCCTTGCCCAGCACCCCCTTGACCGACGGGTAGACGTAGAACGCGCCCTTGGGCTCGGGGCACCGCACGCCCGGGATCTCGTTCAGCATCCGCACGATCGTGCGCCGGCGCCGGTCGAAGGCGACCTTCATCGTCTCCACCGCGGCCGGATCGCCGGTCAGCGCGGCGAGCGCGGCGGCCTGCGCGACGTTGCACACGTTCGAGGTGGCGTGCGACTGGAAGTTGGTGGCCGCCTTGATCACGTCCTCGGGAGCGATGATCCAACCGACCCGCCAGCCGGTCATCGCATACGTCTTGGCGACCCCGTTGACGATCACGCAGCGGTCCGCGAGCTCGGGCACCAGCACCGGCATCGACACGAATTCGGCGTCGTCGTAGACCAGGTGCTCGTAGATCTCGTCGGTCAACACCCACAGCCCGTGTTCGAGGGCCCAGCGCCCGATCGCCTCGGTCTGCTCCCGCGAGTACACCGCGCCGGTCGGGTTCGACGGCGAGACGAACACCAGCACCTTGGTGCGCTCGGTGCGCGCCGCCTCCAACTGCTCGACGGACACCAGGTAGTCGGTGCCCTCGTCGGCGACCACGGCCACCGGGACCCCGCCCGCGAGCTTGATCGACTCCGGGTAGGTGGTCCAGTACGGCGCCGGCACGAGCACCTCGTCGCCCGGGTCCAGGACGGCCGCGAACGCCTCGTGGATCGCCTGCTTGCCGCCGTTGGTCACCAGGACCCGGGCCGGGTCCACCACCAGGCCCGAGTCACGCAGCGTCTTGGCCACGATCGCGGCCTTCAGCTCGGGCAGCCCGCCGGCCGGCGTGTAGCGGTGGAACCTCGGCTCGCGACAGGCCGCGACCGCCGCCTCCACGATGTGCTCGGGCGTGGGGAAATCCGGCTCGCCCGCGCCGAAGCCGACCACGGGTCGACCGGCGGCCTTGAGCGCCTTGGCCTTGGCGTCGACCGCGAGCGTCGCGGACTCGGCGATGGCACCGACGAGGGCCGAGACCCGGCGCTTGGCGGTGGGCCCGGACGGGGAGCTGGGGGTGGGAGCCGTCATGCCGGCCATGGTCGCATTTCCGCCTCGGCGCGGGCCTGTCGATTTCGCGCCGGCGCGTCGATCCGGCGGACCCGCGCGGCACGGGTTCGACCTGACGCACCGGACCCCGTACACTCGACGCTTGGCGGTCCCAACCTGCATGCTGCCGCGCCCGAAAATGTTGTGTTCTCGGGTCGGCGTCTCCGCTAGGTTGATGACCACGTGAAGGGCACTAGCTCAATTGGCAGAGCACCGGTCTCCAAAACCGGGGGTTGGGGGTTCAAGTCCCTCGTGCCCTGCGATGTGCGAACCGCTGTCGATCCTCGGATCGACCGTGGCTCGTACGCAGTCAGCGCAAACTGTCGGCGCCGACAACCCCGTCGGTGATCACGGTCGGACCGGATCAGGTGAGGACGAGTTGACGGAGGCCCACGGCTCCACGGCTACGCCTGAGCACAGCAGCTCTGATGGCCGCGGCTCCGACGACGAGCCCCCCGGCGGTCGCCGGGCGAACCGCCCGAAGGGTTCTTCGGGCAAGCCGGAGCAGAAGAAGAAGAACCTGTTCGCGCGGGCGGCTCTTTTCTACCGGCAAATCATCGCCGAGCTGCGCAAGGTCGTTTGGCCGACCCGCAACGAGCTGAGCACGTACACCACGGTGGTCATCGTGTTCTGCCTGATGATCATCGGCATCGTCTACGGACTCGACCTCGGCTTCGCGAAGGCCGCGCTCGCCATCTTCGGCTGAGCCTCACCCCTTTTCGCAGCGCGCCTGCAACGACCGTTCGACCCCCAGCCAGGAAGAAGTACCCAACGTGTCTGACCCGAACCTGTCCGCCGACAACTCCGCCGACGAGACGGTGGCCCTGTCGGAGCAGGCGGAGGCCGCAGCTTTCGAGGACGCAGACCTCGAAGACGCGGCCGAGGCCCCGGCCGTCTCCACCGATGACGAAGTGGAAGACACCGAGGCCACCGAGGACGACGACGCCGAGGACGCGGACGACGAGTTCGAGGACGACGACGCCGAAGCCGCCGAGGCCGAGGACGACGACGCCGAGCTCGAGGACGCCCCCGAGGGCGACCCGGTCGAGGACTTCAAGGACGCGCTCCGCCGCGCCCCGGGCGAGTGGTACGTCATCCACTCGTACGCGGGCTACGAGAACCGCGTGAAGGCCAACCTCGAGTCCCGCACCACCTCGCTCAACATGGAGGAGTACATCTTCCAGGTCGAGGTGCCGCAGGAAGAGGTCGTCGAGATCAAGAACGGCCAGCGCAAGACCGTCAAGCGCAACAAGTTCCCCGGCTACGTGCTGGTCCGGATGGACCTGACGAACGAGTCGTGGGGCGCGGTCCGGAACACCCCCGGGGTGACCGGCTTCGTCGGCAACGCGCACGAGCCCTTCCCGCTCACCCTCGACGAGGTCGTCAAGATCCTCGCCCCCGAGGAGGAGAAGGCGGCCGGCGGCGGCAGCGGTGCCAAGAGCACGACCGAGGTCAAGGTGCTCGACTTCGAGGTCGGCGACTCGGTCACCGTCATCGACGGTCCCTTCGCGACGCTGCAGGCGACGATCAACGAGATCAACGCCGACTCGCAGAAGGTCAAGGGTCTGGTGGAGATCTTCGGGCGCGAGACGCCGGTCGAGCTCTCGTTCAGCCAGATCCAGAAGAACTGATACTTCCCCCAGGTGGGACCCCGTTTCGCCGGGGTCGCATCCGGGTGGTGGACAAGGCGCCCTCACAACGGTGGTTATCGTTGAGGGGGCGCCGCACCGCGTGGCGGGCCCGAACACGTCCGCGCTCCGCGTGGTGATCGGGACGTACATCTCGTCGAAGGACCCGGAAAAAATGCCTCCCAAGAAGAAGAAGCTGTCAGCGATCATCAAGCTGCAGATCAAGGCCGGCGCAGCCACGCCGGCCCCGCCGGTCGGTCCCGCTCTGGGCCAGCACGGCGTCAACATCATGGAGTTCTGCAAGGCGTACAACGCGGCGACCGAGTCGCAGCGTGGCGACATCGTCCCGGTGGAGATCTCGGTCTACGAAGACCGTTCCTTCACCTTCGTGACGAAGACGCCGCCGGCCGCGCGCCTGATCCTCAAGGCCGCCGGTGTCGAGAAGGGCTCGGGCGAGCCGCACAAGACCAAGGTCGCCAAGGTCACCCGCGAGCAGATCCGCGGCATCGCGCAGACCAAGATGGCCGACCTGAACGCCAACGACATCGACGCCGCGGAGAAGATTATCTCCGGCACCGCGCGTTCGATGGGCATCACGGTCGAGGGCTGATCGAGCCCCGCAGTCCGGCAGTACCAGAACCGACGCGAGGACGTGCGCGAAAGCCCACGACCTGGCGGAGTGGAAGGGTCCGCGCGACCCGCTCCCACCACAACTCCTTTCGGAATTTCAGGAGCTTTCAGTGAAGCGCAGCAAGTCCTACCGCGAGGCCGACACCAAGGTCGACCACGACCGGCTCTACTCGCCGCTCGAGGCCGTTCGCCTGGCCAAGGAGACCTCGCCCTCCAAGTTCGCCGGCACCGTCGAGGTGGCCATGCGCCTGGGCGTCGACCCGCGCAAGGCCGACCAGATGGTCCGCAGCACCGTCATCCTCCCGCACGGCACCGGCAAGACCGCCCGGGTCCTGGTCTTCGCGACCGGTGACCGTGCCGAGGCTGCCAAGGCCGCCGGCGCCGACATCGTCGGCTCCGACGAGCTGATCGACGAGGTCGCGAAGGGTCGGCTCGACTTCGACGCCGTCGTCGCCACCCCGGACCTGATGGGCAAGGTCGGCCGCCTGGGCCGCGTGCTCGGCCCGCGTGGCCTCATGCCCAACCCGAAGACCGGCACGGTCACGCCCGACGTGGCGAAGGCCGTGAACGAGATCAAGGGCGGCAAGATCGAGTTCCGCGTCGACAAGCACTCGAACCTGCACTTCATCATCGGCAAGACGACGTTCGACGACACCCAGCTCGTCGAGAACTACGCCGCCGCCCTCGAAGAGGTGCTCCGCGCGAAGCCGTCGGCCGCCAAGGGTCGCTACATCAAGAAGGTCGGCGTCTCGACCACGATGGGCCCCGGCATCCAGGTCGACCCGAACCGCGTCCGCAACCTCCTGGTGGAGGAAGAGGCGGTCTGATCCGCCCGCACGCGAACGAGGCCCGGCACACCCCACGGTGTGCCGGGCCTCGGCACGTTCGCCGTCGGCCCGCGCCGCGCCAGCCCTTCCTCCGCGAACCGATTTGCTCCGAACGAGTGCCATCGCGTACCTTGGCAACAAGCCAAAGACCGTCGGTCGTTGTCGTCGTGCCGTAAGGCAGGGTCGGCAAACGAAGGTTCCGCATCGCGGACGGCCTGCGCAGGTGTGAACGTGAGACGTTGCCCCCGAGACCCGCGGACTCCGCGTGTTTCGAGGATGTACGCCCCGTGCGCCTGCGCCGGGGCGTTTTTGTATGTGGACCCCTTCCGCCCTGCGGACCGGCGTATTCATCCGGCACACGATCGACCGCCACGGTCGATCGGCAATCGCATCGCGGAAGGAGGCCAGCCCTATGGCGAGGCCCGACAAGGCGGCCGCGGTCGCCGAGCTCACGGAGCAGTTCCGTGACTCGAACGCCGCAGTGCTGACCGAGTACCGCGGACTCACCGTCGCGCAGCTCAAGGAGCTGCGTCGTTCGCTCGGTGAGAACGCGCAGTACGCCGTGGTGAAGAACACGCTGACCAAGATCGCCGCCAACCAGGCGGGCATCGCTCAGTTGGACGACCTCTTCGAAGGCCCGTCCGCGATCGCGTTCGTCACGGGTGACCCCGTGGAGGCCGCGAAGAGCCTGCGTGACTTCGCCAAGGCGAACCCCCTTCTCGTCATCAAGGGCGGCGTCCTTGAGGGCAAGGCGCTCAGCGCCGACGAGATCAAGAAGCTCGCGGACCTCGAGTCCCGCGAGGTGCTGCTGTCCAAGCTGGCGGGCGCCATGAAGGGAACCATGGCCAAGGCCGCGGCGACCTTCCAGGCTCCGCTCACGGAGTTCGTCCGCACTGCGGACGCGCTGCGCGCGAAGGTCGAGCAGGGCGGTGCCGGCGAGCCGGCTCCCGCCGCCGAGGCCGAGACCGCCGAGTAGTTCGGCAGTCGCGACCTTGGTCGCCGGGGGCAGCGCCCCCGCCATCCCACACCACCCGGCACCAGCCGAATTGATCAGGAAGGACCGCCGATCATGGCGAAGCTCAGCAACGACGAGCTGCTTGCGTCGTTCAAGGAAATGACCCTCATCGAGCTCTCGGACTTCGTGAAGCTCTTCGAGGAGACCTTCGACGTCAAGGCTGCCGCCCCGGCCGCCGTCGCCGTCGGTGGCCCGGTCGCCGTCGCGGACGCGCCCGAGGAGCAGGACGAGTTCGACGTCATCCTCACGGGTGCCGGCGAGAAGAAGATCCAGGTCATCAAGGAGGTGCGCGCGCTCACGAGCCTCGGTCTGAAGGAGGCCAAGGACCTCGTGGACTCCGCCCCCAAGGCGCTCCTGGAGAAGGTCTCGAAGGAGGCCGCCGAGAAGGCGAAGGCTGCCCTCGAAGGCGCCGGCGCCTCGGTCGAGGTCAAGTAATTCGACGCCGCCCCTTCGGGCGGCATCACCGAAGGCGATCGTCCGTCAGGGCGATCGCCTTCGGGCTTTTCCGGACCGGATCACGGACCGTTCGACGGCGCCGGGCGACCCCCGCGGCGAGCCGCCCAGAGTCGGACATACCTCTCTCGGCCTCGCTCGAAAGGGTGATACTCCCAACACTCTCGGCGTCCGCCGAACCCGCTCGTACCAGGCCCGTCGCGCCTCGCCGAGGGCGCGCGCCAGGGCGCGCGGACCCTCTCGTGAGCCGCCGGATCCGGTCGTTGTCGGACGGGCGGTCTACCGTGTTTTCCAGGCTTCCCGAGGCTCCTCGCGAACCCGGTCGGCCGATGTGACGAGACTCTCGTCGCAGGCCGCAGGATCGGGACCTCCGTCCGGTTTTCCCGGGGCGCGGAAGGGTTCCGTCGGCTCTGAGGGGGAAAGCAACCCCTTGACGAACGGATCGGGGCGCGCAATTCTTCGGACGCACCCCTGAAGCACGGTTGCCGGATGGTTTCTGAATCCGGGTGGTGGACCGGCCCTTCGTAGGGGCTGGACAGCGGTGTGCCTTGTGGCTACACTGACCCTTTGCGCTGCCTATCGACTTCTCCCGGTGTATGAACCCGGGCCGTCTTGTATGCGCATAGTGAGTCCGAGCCCTCGGAAGGACCCCTCTTGGCCGCCTCGCGCACCGCCTCCGCTACCAACCCCGGCGCCGCCACTGCCCCGCTCCGCATCTCCTTCGCCAAGATCAGGGAACCCCTGGAGGTTCCGAACCTTCTCGCGTTGCAGACCGAGAGCTTCGACTGGCTGCTCGGCAACAGTGCGTGGAAGGCACGGGTCGAGGCCGCCCTCGCGGGCGGACAGGATGTGCCCACCAAGTCCGGCCTCGAAGAGATCTTCGAAGAGATCTCTCCGATCGAGGACTTCTCCGGTTCGATGTCCCTGACGTTCCGGGACCACCGGTTCGAGCCTCCGAAGAACTCCATCGAGGAGTGCAAGGAGCGCGACTTCACGTACTCGGCGCCGCTGTTCGTCACGGCCGAGTTCACCAACAACGAGACCGGCGAGATCAAGAGCCAGACGGTCTTCATGGGCGACTTCCCGCTCATGACGAACAAGGGCACCTTCATCATCAACGGCACCGAGCGTGTCGTGGTGTCCCAGCTCGTGCGCTCCCCGGGTGTCTACTTCGACAGCCAGGTCGACAAGACGTCCGACAAGGACATCTTCAGCGCGAAGGTCATTCCCTCGCGTGGTGCCTGGCTGGAGCTGGAGATCGACAAGCGCGACACCGTCGGTGTCCGCATCGACCGCAAGCGCAAGCAGAGCGTCACCGTGCTGCTGAAGGCGCTCGGCTGGACCGACTCCCAGATCCTCGAGGAGTTCGGCCAGTACGAGTCGATGCGGCAGACCCTGGAGAAGGACCACACCCAGGGCCAGGACGACGCGCTGCTGGACATCTACCGCAAGCTGCGTCCGGGGGAGCCGCCGACCCGCGAGGCCGCGCAGACCCTGCTCGAGAACCTCTACTTCAACCCGAAGCGTTACGACCTCGCCAAGGTCGGCCGCTACAAGGTGAACAAGAAGCTCGGGGTCGAGCAGGCGCTGGACGCCGGCGTCATGACCGTCGAAGACGTCATCGCGACCATCAAGTACCTGGTCAAGCTGCACGCCGGCGAAGAGGCCATGGAAGGCGCGTCGGGCCAGGAGATCGTGGTCGAGGTCGACGACATCGACCACTTCGGCAACCGTCGCCTGCGCAACGTCGGCGAACTCATCCAGAACCAGGTCCGTACCGGCCTGGCCCGGATGGAGCGCGTCGTCCGCGAGCGGATGACCACCCAGGACGTCGAGGCGATCACGCCGCAGACCCTGATCAACATCCGGCCGGTCGTCGCCTCCATCAAGGAGTTCTTCGGCACCAGCCAGCTCTCCCAGTTCATGGACCAGACGAACCCGCTGTCGGGCCTGACCCACAAGCGTCGTCTCTCCGCCCTGGGCCCCGGTGGCCTCTCGCGTGAGCGGGCCGGCTTCGAGGTCCGTGACGTGCACCCGTCGCACTACGGCCGGATGTGCCCGATCGAGACCCCCGAAGGCCCGAACATCGGCCTGATCGGCTCGCTCGCGTCCTACGGTCGGGTCAACGCGTTCGGCTTCGTGGAGACCCCGTACCGCAAGGTGATCGAGGGCCGGGTCACCGACGGCATCGACTACCTGACGGCCGACGAGGAAGACCGCTTCGTCATCGCCCAGGCGAACGCGCCGCTCAAGGAAGACGACGTCTTCGCCGAGGCCCGCGTGCTCGTGCGTCGCCGCGGCGGCGAGATCGACTACATCCCCGGCGACGAAGTCGACTACATGGACGTCTCGCCGCGCCAGATGGTGTCGGTCGCGACCGCGATGATCCCCTTCCTCGAGCACGACGACGCGAACCGCGCGCTCATGGGCTCGAACATGATGCGCCAGGCCGTGCCGCTGCTGAAGGCGGAGTCCCCGCTGGTGGGCACCGGCATGGAGTACCGCGCCGCGGTCGACGCCGCCGACGTGATCACCGCCGAGAAGCCGGGTGTGGTCCAGGACGTCTCGGCCGACTACATCACCGTGATGAACGACGACGCGACGTACACCACGTACCGCGTGCAGAAGTTCATGCGCTCGAACCAGGGCACGTCCTTCAACCAGAAGGTCGTCGTCGACGAGGGCGCGCGGGTCGAGGCCGGCCAGGTGCTGGCCGACGGTCCGTGCACCGAAGAGGGCGAGATGGCCCTCGGCAAGAACCTGCTCGTGGCGTTCATGCCGTGGGAGGGTC
The DNA here is from genome assembly GCF_040629175.1 of Embleya sp. NPDC005971. Taxonomy (NCBI): domain Bacteria; kingdom Bacillati; phylum Actinomycetota; class Actinomycetes; order Kitasatosporales; family Streptomycetaceae; genus Embleya; species Embleya sp. NPDC005971. The sequence continues at coordinate 155,518 of NZ_JBEXUX010000007.1, forward strand.
ACAACTACGAAGACGCGATCATCCTGTCGCAGCGTCTGGTGCAGGACGACGTGCTCTCCTCGATTCACATCGAGGAGCACGAGGTCGACGCCCGGGACACCAAGCTCGGCCCGGAGGAGATCACCCGGGACATCCCGAACGTCTCCGAAGAGGTCCTCGCGGACCTGGACGAGCGCGGCATCATCCGGATCGGCGCCGACGTCGTACCCGGCGACATCCTGGTCGGCAAGGTCACGCCCAAGGGTGAGACCGAGCTGACCCCGGAGGAGCGTCTGCTCCGTGCGATCTTCGGCGAGAAGGCGCGCGAGGTGCGCGACACCTCGCTCAAGGTCCCGCACGGCGAGTCCGGCAAGGTCATCGGCGTGCGCGTCTTCGACCGCGAGGCCGGCGACGAGCTGCCGCCGGGCGTGAACCAGCTGGTCCGCGTCTACGTCGCGCAGAAGCGCAAGATCACCGACGGTGACAAGCTCGCCGGTCGACACGGCAACAAGGGCGTCATCTCGAAGATCCTGCCGGTCGAGGACATGCCGTTCCTGGAGGACGGCACCCCGGTCGACATCATCCTCAACCCGCTCGGTGTCCCGTCCCGCATGAACCCGGGTCAGGTCCTGGAGACGCACCTCGGCTGGATCGCCAAGACCGGCTGGAGCGTCGAGGGCGACGACGAGGACTGGAAGGGTCGCCTCCGGGCGATCGCGGCCGACCAGGGTGCCCCCGGCACCAACGTCGCCACCCCGGTCTTCGACGGTGCGCGCGAGGAGGAGATCACCGGTCTCCTCGACTCGACCAACAAGACCCGCGACGGCGTCCGTCTGATCGACGGCACCGGCAAGGCGAAGATGTACGACGGCCGCTCCGGCGAGCCGTTCCCGCACCCGGTGTCGGTCGGGTACATGTACATCCTCAAGCTGCACCACCTGGTCGACGACAAGCTGCACGCCCGGTCGACCGGTCCCTACTCGATGATCACCCAGCAGCCGCTGGGTGGTAAGGCCCAGTTCGGTGGCCAGCGCTTCGGTGAGATGGAGGTGTGGGCACTCGAGGCATACGGTGCCGCCTACGCGCTCCAGGAGCTGCTGACCATCAAGTCCGACGACGTCCTCGGCCGAGTCAAGGTCTACGAGGCGATCGTCAAGGGCGAGAACATCCCGGAGCCGGGCATCCCCGAGTCCTTCAAGGTGCTCATCAAGGAGATGCAGTCGCTCTGCCTCAACGTGGAGGTCCTCTCCAGCGACGGTATGTCGATCGAGATGCGCGACACCGACGAGGACGTCTTCCGCGCTGCGGAGGAGCTTGGTATCGACCTGTCGCGGCGTGAGCCGAGCAGCGTCGAAGAGGTCTGAGGCTCCCTCCCGGGTCCGGCCGTGAGGCCGGCCCCGGGATTTCGACCCCAGTCCTGATGAAGACACACACTGGTGAGCACGGCACAGCCCCAGCCGTGACCGCCGGGACCAAACCCCGAAAGAGGGATTGACGAAACAGTGCTCGACGTCAACTTCTTCGACGAGCTGCGTATCGGCCTCGCTACCGCAGACGACATCCGCCAGTGGTCGCACGGTGAAGTCAAGAAGCCCGAGACCATCAACTACCGCACCCTGAAGCCGGAAAAGGACGGGCTCTTCTGCGAGAAGATCTTCGGTCCGACCCGGGACTGGGAGTGCTACTGCGGCAAGTACAAGCGCGTCCGCTTCAAGGGCATCATTTGTGAGCGCTGCGGCGTCGAGGTCACTCGCGCCAAGGTGCGTCGTGAGCGCATGGGCCACATCGAGCTCGCCGCGCCCGTCACGCACATCTGGTACTTCAAGGGCGTGCCCAGCCGCCTCGGCTACCTGCTCGACCTCGCCCCGAAGGACCTCGAAAAGGTCATCTACTTCGCGGCGTACATGATCACGTACGTCGACGACGAGCGTCGCCAGCGCGACCTGCCGTCCCTCGACGCCAAGATCTCGGTCGAGCGTCAGCAGATCGAGCAGCGTCGTGACGCCAGCGTCGAAGAGCGCCAGAAGAAGCTCGAGACCGACCTCGCCGAGCTGGAGGCCGAGGGCGCCAAGTCCGACGTCCGCCGCAAGGTGCGCGAAGGTGCCGAGCGTGAGATGAAGCAGCTTCGCGACCGCAACCAGCGCGAGCTCGACCGTCTCGACGACGTCTGGACCCGGTTCAAGAACCTCAAGGTCCAGGACCTCGAAGGCGACGAGATCCTCTTCCGTGAGATGCGTGACCGTTTCGGCACGTACTTCATGGGCGGCATGGGCGCGCAGGCGCTCCAGCGTCGGCTGGAGTCGTTCGACCTCGACGCCGAGGCCGAGAAGCTGCGCGAGATCATCCGCACCGGCAAGGGCCAGAAGAAGACCCGCGCGCTCAAGCGCCTCAAGGTCGTCTCCGCGTTCCAGCAGACCCGGAACAGCCCCAACGGCATGGTCCTGGACTGCGTCCCGGTGATCCCGCCGGACCTGCGTCCGATGGTGCAGCTGGACGGTGGCCGCTTCGCGACCTCCGACCTGAACGACCTGTACCGCCGCGTGATCAACCGCAACAACCGGTTGAAGCGTCTGCTCGACCTCGGTGCCCCCGAGATCATCGTGAACAACGAGAAGCGGATGCTCCAGGAGGCCGTCGACGCGCTGTTCGACAACGGCCGCCGCGGTCGTCCGGTGACCGGCCCGGGCAACCGGCCGCTCAAGTCGCTGTCCGACATGCTCAAGGGCAAGCAGGGTCGTTTCCGTCAGAACCTGCTCGGCAAGCGCGTGGACTACTCCGCGCGTTCGGTCATCGTCGTCGGCCCGCAGCTCAAGCTGCACCAGTGCGGTCTGCCGAAGGCCATGGCGCTCGAGCTGTTCAAGCCGTTCGTGATGAAGCGCCTGGTGGACCTCAACCACGCGCAGAACATCAAGTCGGCCAAGCGCATGGTCGAGCGCGCCCGCCCCGTGGTGTGGGACGTGCTCGAAGAGGTCATCGCCGAGCACCCGGTGCTGCTCAACCGGGCACCGACGCTGCACCGTCTGGGCATCCAGGCGTTCGAGCCGCAGCTCGTCGAGGGCAAGGCCATCCAGATCCACCCGCTCGTGTGCACCGCGTTCAACGCGGACTTCGACGGTGACCAGATGGCCGTTCACCTGCCGCTCTCCGCGGAGGCGCAGGCCGAGGCCCGCATCCTCATGCTGTCCAGCAACAACATCCTGAAGCCGGCCGACGGTCGCCCCGTCACCATGCCGACCCAGGACATGGTGCTCGGGCTGTTCTTCCTGACCTCCGAGCGGGAGATCACCAAGGGCGACGGGCGCGTCTTCGCGTCCACGGCCGAGGCGATCATGGCGTTCGACGCCCGTGAGCTCGACCTGCAGGCGAAGATCGAGCTGCGGCTGCCGGCGGGTACCGTCCCGTCGCGCGGCTGGGTCGCGCCCGAGGGCTGGGAGCCCGGTTCGCCGCTGCGCGTGCGCACCTCGCTCGGTCGCGCGTTGTTCAACGAGCTTCTGCCGGCGGACTACCCGTTCGTCGACGAGGAGATCGGCAAGAAGACGCTGTCGATCATCGTGAACGACCTGGCGGAGCGGTACCCGAAGGTGGTCGTGGCGGCAACGCTGGACAACCTGAAGGAGGCCGGCTTCCACTGGGCCACCCGTTCCGGTGTCACCGTCTCCATCTCCGACGTCGTCGTGCCGCCGGCGAAGAAGGAGATCCTGGAGCGCTTCGAGGCCCAGGCCGAGAAGGTGCAGAAGCAGTACGAGCGCGGCCTGATCACCAAGGACGAGCGTCAGCAGGAGCAGATTCAGATCTGGACCAAGGCGACCAACGAGGTTGCCGAGGCGATGAACCTGAACTTCCCCAAGACGAACCCCATCTTCATGATGGTCGACTCGGGTGCCCGCGGAAACATGATGCAGATGCGTCAGATCGCGGGTATGCGTGGTCTGGTGTCGAACGCCAAGAACGAGACGATTCCCCGTCCCATCAAGGCGTCCTTCCGTGAGGGTCTGTCCGTCCTCGAGTACTTCATCTCGACGCACGGTGCCCGTAAGGGTCTGGCCGACACCGCGCTGCGTACCGCCGACTCGGGTTACCTGACCCGTCGTCTGGTGGACGTGTCGCAGGACGTGATCGTGCGCGAGGAGGACTGCGGCACCGACCGCGGCCTCGTCCTGTCGATCGCCACCCGCGGCGCCGACGGCGTGCTCCGCAAGGACGACGACGTCGAGACCAGCGTGTACGCCCGCAACCTGGCCGAGGACGTCGTCGTCGACGGCAAGGTGCTGGCCCCGGCCAACGCCGACCTCGGCGACGTGATCATCAACCACCTCGTCGCCGAAGGCGTCGAGTCGGTGAAGACGCGTTCGGTCCTGACCTGTGAGTCCAAGGTCGGCACCTGCGCCATGTGCTACGGCCGCTCCCTGGCGACCGGCAAGCTCGTGGACATCGGCGAGGCGGTCGGCATCATCGCCGCCCAGTCGATCGGTGAGCCCGGCACCCAGCTCACGATGCGTACCTTCCACACCGGTGGTGTGGCGGGTGACGACATCACGCAGGGTCTGCCGCGTGTCGTCGAGCTCTTCGAGGCGCGCACCCCCAAGGGTGTCGCCCCGATCAGCGAGGCGGCCGGTCGGGTGCGCATCGAGGACACCGAGAAGACCCGCAAGGTCGTGGTGGTCCCGGACGACGGTTCCGAGGAACTGGCGTACGCGGTCAGCAAGCGCTCGCGCCTGCTGGTCGACGAGGGCGACCACGTCGACGTCGGTCAGAAGATGCTCGTCGGCGCGGTCAACCCGCACGACGTGCTGCGCATCCTCGGCCAGCGTGCCGTGCAGATCCACCTCGTGGCGGAGGTCCAGCAGGTCTACCGCTCGCAGGGTGTGTCGATCCACGACAAGCACATCGAGATCATCATTCGGCAGATGCTCCGCCGCGTGACGATCATCGAGTCGGGCGACGCCGAGCTGCTTCCGGGCGAGCTCGTCGAGCGTGGCCGGTTCGAGACCGAGAACCGTCGGGTGATGTCCGAGAGCGGGCACCCGGCCTCGGGTCGTCCGCAGCTCATGGGCATCACGAAGGCGTCGCTGGCCACCGAGTCGTGGCTGTCGGCGGCCTCCTTCCAGGAGACCACCCGGGTGCTGACCGACGCGGCGATCCACGCCAAGTCGGACCCGCTGCTGGGCCTGAAGGAGAACGTGATCCTCGGCAAGCTCATCCCGGCCGGTACGGGCATGCCCCGCTACCGCAACATCCGGGTCGAGCCCACCGAAGAGGCCAAGGCCGCGATGTACTCGATGTCCGGGTACGACGAGGCGGACTACTCCGCGTTCGGTTCCGGCTCCGGCCAGGCCGTCCCGCTGGAGGAGTACGACTTCGGCGGTTACCAGGGCTGATCAGCCCCCGGTCGACGCACAGGGCCGCCATCCTTCGGGGTGGCGGCCCTGTCGCATATCCATACCTTCGGTACGCGGACCCTCTCCACCGCGCGACGATCGGTGCGACGATACCGGCGACGCGTCGTCCCACCCCGGGAGAACCTCCATGAGCACCCCTGGCGGGTCCGAGTACGGGCCCTATCGAGAGCAGCCGTACGGCGACGCGCAGAACCCGTACGGCGAGCCGTACCCGCCCTACGGATACGGCTACGGACCGGGGGAGTCGCCCGCGCCCTACGGCTACGGCCAGGCGCCGCAGTACGGGCAGCAGCCGCCGTACGGATACGGCTACCCCCAGCACCCCGGCTACGGCGGCTACCTGCCCCAGCCGGGCACCAACGGCCTGGCCATCGCGTCGATGATCCTGGGCATCCTGTGGCTCTACTGGCTGGGCAGCCTGCTCGCGGTGATCTTCGGACACATAGCGCTGGCCCAGACCGCTCGTACCGGCCAGCAGGGTCGGGGCATGGCGATCGCCGGCGTGGTGCTGGGCTGGATCGGCATGGCCCTGCTGGCGCTGACCATCGTGGTCCTGGTCCTGGATTCGAACAATGATGACTATTCGGACTACCTGCATCTGTTCGGCGCACTGCGCGCGGTGTGCTGAGTCACGTTCGCGCCCCCGGTGGGGAACCGGGCGCGCGCTCGTTCGCCTCGGGCCGCAATGCCGGGTACGGTGGGGCTCGGAGGGTGATGTACCGCCCTGAACGATTCGGTGCTCCACCACGGTGAGAGCACCGAATTCCATGTCGTGGCGGGGGTCTTTCTTTTCGCTTTGACCTCTGCTGCTGTGGTAGGTAGTCTCTCTCCTTGTGCCTGGGGTGTCCCCGGGCTCTTGTGGCTGCGCTCACCGCGATCCCGACGGGATCTGTGCGTGAGAGGCCCGAGAGACCGACCCACAGCCTCCTAAGCAAGCACACTCCCAAGACCGGGCGACACGCCCGACCGCGGGGGTCGGACTTGCGGTTGGCTCCGGCGTCGACCGGGATGCAGGCCGATTCAGACATTGCAGTCGCTTCAAAAAGACCGCTCGGCACGAAGAAGACGGAGACGCGGTGCCCACGATCCAGCAGCTGGTCCGAAAGGGCCGCCAGGACAAGGTCGACAAGGCCAAGACTCCGGCGCTCAAGGGGAGCCCGCAGCGTCGCGGCGTGTGCACCCGTGTTTACACGACGACGCCGAAGAAGCCGAACTCGGCGCTTCGCAAGGTCGCGCGTGTGCGCCTCACGAGTGGCATCGAAGTGACGGCCTACATTCCCGGTGAGGGTCACAACCTCCAGGAGCACTCGATCGTGCTCGTTCGTGGTGGTCGTGTGAAGGACCTCCCCGGTGTCCGCTACAAGATCATTCGTGGTTCGCTCGACACCCAGGGTGTCAAGAACCGCAAGCAGGCGCGCAGCCGCTACGGCGCGAAGAAGGAGAAGAGCTAATGCCGCGTAAGGGCCCTGCCCCCAAGCGACCGGTCATCATCGACCCGGTTTACAACTCGCCGTTGGTCACCTCGCTGGTGAACAAGGTCCTGTCGCACGGTAAGCGCTCCGTCGCCGAGAAGATCGTCTACGGCGCTCTCGAAGGTTGCCGCGAGAAGACCGGTACCGACCCGGTCATCACGCTCAAGCGTGCCCTCGAGAACGTGAAGCCGACCCTCGAGGTCCGCAGCCGCCGCGTCGGTGGCGCGACCTACCAGGTGCCGGTCGAGGTCCGTCCGGGCCGCTCCACGACCCTCGCTCTCCGCTGGCTCGTCGGCTACTCCCGCGCTCGTCGCGAGAAGACGATGACCGAGCGTCTGATGAACGAGCTGCTGGACGCGAGCAACGGTCTCGGTGCCGCGGTCAAGCGCCGCGAGGACACTCACAAGATGGCCGAGTCCAACAAGGCCTTCGCGCACTACCGCTGGTAGTTCCACCCGCAACGACGAGAAGCCGAGAGAAGACAAGCCACGATGGCTACCACTGCTCTTGATCTGGCCAAGGTCCGAAACATCGGCATCATGGCCCACATCGACGCGGGCAAGACCACCACCACCGAGCGGATCCTGTTCTACACAGGCGTCAACTACAAAATCGGTGAGGTTCATGAGGGCGCTGCCACCATGGACTGGATGGAACAGGAGCAGGAGCGCGGCATCACCATCACGTCTGCCGCGACGACCTGTCACTGGACGCTCGAAGACGTCGATCACACGATCAACATCATCGACACCCCTGGCCACGTCGACTTCACCGTCGAGGTGGAGCGTTCGCTGCGCGTGCTCGACGGCGCCGTCACCGTCTTCGACGGTGTCGCCGGCGTGGAGCCGCAGTCCGAGACCGTTTGGCGTCAGGCCGACCGGTACGGCGTGCCGCGCATCTGCTTCGTGAACAAGCTCGACCGCACCGGCGCCGAGTTCCACCGCTGTGTCGACATGATCGACGAGCGACTGGGCGCGGTTCCGCTGGTCATGCAGCTTCCGATCGGCACCGAGATGGACTTCCAGGGCGTAGTCGACCTGGTCGCCATGAAGGCTCTGGTCTGGTCGGCCGAGGCTGCCAAGGGCGAGATGTACGACGTCGTCGACATCCCCGCCACGCACACCGAGGCCGCCGCCGAGTACCGCGGCAAGCTGCTCGAGACGATCGCCGAATTCGACGACGAGATGATGGAGCTGTACCTGGAGGGCACCGAGCCCACCACGGAGCAGCTCATGGCCGCGATCCGTCGCGCCACCATCGCCTCGACGCTGGGTGACAACAAGGACAAGCCGACGTTCACCCCGGTGTTCTGCGGTACCGCGTTCAAGAACAAGGGCGTTCAGCCCCTGCTCGACGCGGTCGTTCGTTACCTGCCGTCGCCGCTCGACATCTCGGGCATCGAGGGCCACGACGTCAACGACGCCGAGAAGTCCATCGTTCGCCAGCCGAGCGACGCCGAGCCCTTCGCCGGTCTCGCGTTCAAGATCATGCGCGACCCGCACCTCGGGAAGCTCACCTTCGTCCGGGTCTACTCGGGTGTCCTGGAAGCCGGCAGCTTCGTGCTGAACTCGGTCAAGGGCAAGAAGGAGCGCATCGGCAAGATCTACCGGATGCACGCGAACAAGCGTGAGGAGATCCCGTCGGTCGGCGCGGGCGACATCATCGCCGTGATGGGTCTCAAGGACACCACCACCGGTGAGACGCTCTGCGACCCGGCGAACCCGGTGATCCTGGAGTCGATGACCTTCCCGGCTCCGGTCATCCAGGTCGCGATCGAGCCGAAGTCCAAGGGTGCGCAGGAGAAGCTGGGTGTCGCCATCCAGTCCCTCGCGGCCGAGGACCCCTCGTTCCAGGTGCACACCGACGAGGAGACCGGCCAGACCATCATCGGTGGCATGGGCGAGCTGCACCTCGAGGTGCTGGTCGACCGGATGCGCCGTGAGTTCGGTGTCGAGGCCAACGTCGGCAAGCCGCAGGTGGCCTACCGCGAGACGATCCGCAAGGTCGTCGAGCGCGTGGACTACACGCACAAGAAGCAGACCGGTGGTACCGGTCAGTTCGCCAAGGTGCAGATCGCGCTCGAGCCGCTCGAGGGTGACGCGTACGAGTTCGTCAACAAGGTCACCGGTGGCCGTATCCCCAGGGAGTACATCCCCTCGGTGGACGCGGGTGCGCAGGAGGCCATGCAGTACGGCGTTCTCGCCGGCTACCCGATGGTCGGCGTGCGTCTGACGCTGATCGACGGTGGCTACCACGAGGTCGACTCGTCCGAACTCGCGTTCAAGATCGCCGGTTCGCAGGCGTTCAAGGAAGCGGCTCGGCAGGCCAGTCCGGCTCTTCTGGAGCCGATGATGGCCGTCGAGGTCACCACGCCCGAGGACTACATGGGCGATGTGATCGGCGACCTCAACTCGCGTCGCGGCCAGATCCAGGCCATGGACGAGCGCTTTGGTGCGCGCGTCGTCAAGGCCTTGGTCCCGCTGTCGGAGATGTTCGGCTATGTCGGCGACCTCCGCAGCAAGACCTCGGGTCGCGCGAGCTACTCCATGCAGTTCGACTCCTACGCCGAGGTTCCGAGGAACGTCGCCGAGGAGATCATCGCCAAGTCGCGCGGCGAGTGATCACCGCCACCGCGGCACCAGCGATACCAGGGGGACCCGGAGTCCACAGGACTCCGGTGCCCCCGCCCCGGCTCACCCCCGATACCCGACGTCGTACGGCGTAAAGAACCAGTCCACAGGAGGACCCCAGTGGCGAAGGCTAAGTTCGAGCGGACTAAGCCGCACGTCAACATCGGCACCATTGGTCACATCGACCACGGTAAGACGACGCTGACCGCGGCGATTACCAAGGTGCTGCACGACGCGTACCCGGACCTGAACCCCTTCACGCCGTTCGACCAGATCGACAAGGCGCCGGAGGAGCGGCAGCGCGGTATCACGATCTCGATCGCGCACGTCGAGTACCAGACGGAGAACCGTCACTACGCGCACGTCGACTGCCCCGGGCACGCCGACTACATCAAGAACATGATCACCGGTGCCGCGCAGATGGACGGCGCGATCCTCGTGGTCGCCGCCACCGACGGCCCGATGCCGCAGACCAAGGAGCACGTGCTCCTGGCCCGCCAGGTCGGCGTTCCGTACATCGTGGTCGCGCTGAACAAGGCCGACATGGTGGACGACGAGGAGATCCTGGAGCTCGTCGAGCTCGAGGTGCGCGAGCTCCTCTCGGAGTACGAGTTCCCGGGCGACGACCTTCCGGTCGTGCGGGTCTCGGCGCTCAAGGCGCTCGAGGGCGACAAGGAGTGGGGCGAGAAGCTTCTCGGTCTCATGGCCGCCGTCGACGAGTCGATCCCGACGCCGCCGCGTGACACCGACATGCCGTTCCTGATGCCCGTCGAGGACGTCTTCACGATCACCGGTCGTGGCACCGTCGTCACCGGCCGCATCGAGCGTGGCATCGTCAAGGTCAACGAGACCGTCGACATCATCGGTATCAAGCTGGAGAAGACCACCACCACGGTCACCGGCATCGAGATGTTCCGCAAGCTGCTCGACGAGGGCCAGGCGGGCGAGAACGTCGGTCTGCTCCTCCGCGGCATCAAGCGCGAGGACGTCGAGCGCGGCCAGGTCATCATCAAGCCGGGTTCGGTCACGCCGCACACCGACTTCGAGGCCCAGGTCTACATCCTGTCGAAGGACGAGGGTGGCCGTCACACCCCCTTCTTCAACAACTACCGGCCGCAGTTCTACTTCCGTACGACGGACGTGACCGGCGTGGTGACCCTCCCCGAGGGCACCGAGATGGTCATGCCGGGTGACAACACCGGCATGGACGTCGCGCTGATCCAGCCGATCGCCATGGAAGAGGGCCTGCGTTTCGCCATCCGCGAGGGTGGCCGCACCGTGGGCGCCGGCCAGGTCGTCAAGATCAAGAAGTGATGAAATCCCGCCCGCCGGTCCACCTGGGTCGGCGGGCGGGGCTTTGTCCGGATCGATTCCACCCCCAAGGTGGGACCGGATATCCACTGCTCGGTGGCTCCCTCAAACCTGGGAGAGCCGCTCGATTGGCCAAGCCCGCCATTCGTGGGGCATACTAGCCAAGTTGCTCGGATAGACAACGGGCTGCGCCGTGCCTGTCGCACAGACGGGATCGGGCGCCGGCCCAGTTGACTCCGAGCAATCGGTGGACTTCTGTCCTGCCACCCATGCAGCCGGCGTCGTCGCTTAGCGACCTCGTGTCGTCCTTTCGCTTGCCGCAGCGAAGGTGACGCCGAGAGTACGTTGCCCAGGCCCCCAGGCCGCCCGTAAGGGTTTCCAAGGGGTGCTTGTGAGCAACAGAGCGACACGCCCGACCGCGGGGGTCGGCGGGGAAGGGAAACCCCAACGGGTTTTCAGCCCAAGTCTTCTCCCCGTGTCAGCGGGGGTGATCCGCAGCGGTACGAGAGAAGGAATTCGAAGCAGCCATGGCGGGACAGAAGATCCGCATCAGGCTCAAGGCCTACGACCACGAGGTCATCGACAGTTCGGCGAAGAAGATCGTCGAGACGGTGACGCGTACTGGTGCGCAGGTTGCGGGACCGGTGCCGCTGCCGACCGAGAAGAACGTGTACTGCGTCATCCGCTCGCCGCACAAGTACAAGGACTCGCGCGAGCACTTCGAGATGCGCACTCACAAGCGGCTCATCGACATCCTCGACCCCACGCCGAAGACGGTCGACTCGCTTATGCGTCTCGACCTGCCGGCCGGCGTCGACATCGAGATCAAGCTCTGAGGACGCACCGACGATGACGAAGCAGATGAAGGGCATTCTGGGCAAGAAGCTCGGCATGACCCAGGTCTGGGACGAGAACAACCGCGTCGTTCCAGTGACTGTGGTCGAGGCCGGGCCCTGCGTCGTGACCCAGGTCCGCAACGCCGAGGTCGACGGCTACTCGGCCGTCCAGATCGCGTTCGGCGCGATCGACCCGCGCAAGGTGAACAAGCCGCTCGCCGGCCACTTCGCCAAGGCCGGGGTGACCCCGCGTCGCCACCTGATCGAGCTCCGCACCTCCGACGCCGGCGAGTACACGCTGGCGCAGGAGATCACCGCCGAGGTGTTCGAGGCCGGCCAGAAGGTCGACGTCATGGGCACCTCGAAGGGCAAGGGCACGGCCGGTGTCATGAAGCGACACGGCTTCAAGGGTCTCGGCAGCTCGCACGGTACGCAGCGCAAGCACCGCTCGCCCGGCTCGATCGGTGGCTGCGCCACCCCGGGTCGTGTGTTCAAGGGCGTGCGCATGGCAGGCCGCATGGGTAACGAGCGCGTCTCCACCCAGAACCTGACCGTGCACGCTGTGGACGCGGAGAAGGGCCTGCTCCTGATCAAGGGCGCGGTCCCCGGTCCCAACGGCGGCCTGGTTCTGGTGCGCACTGCTGCGAAGGGTGTGTGAATTTCATGACCAGCATTGACGTTCTTTCGCCCGCCGGCGAGAAGTCCGGGACGATCGAGCTCCCCGCGGGGCTGTTCGACGTCCAGGTGAGCATCCCGACGATCCACCAGGTCGTCGTGGCGCAGCTCGCCGCGGCTCGTCAGGGCACGCACAAGACCAAGACTCGTGGCGAGGTCCGCGGTGGTGGGCGCAAGCCGTACCGCCAGAAGGGCACCGGTCGCGCCCGTCAGGGCTCGACCCGCGCGCCGCAGTTCGCCGGTGGTGGCGTCGTGCACGGTCCCGTGCCGCGTGACTACGAGCAGCGGACCCCGAAGAAGATGAAGGCGTCCGCCCTGCGCGGTGCCCTCTCCGACCGGGCGCGTCACGAGCGCATCCACTGCGTTTCCGCGCTGATCGAGGGCGACAAGCCGTCGGTCAAGGCGGCGAAGACGCTGCTCGGCAAGATCAGTGAGCGCAAGCACGTGCTCCTGGTCGTCGAGAAGTCCGACACCACTGCCTGGCTGAGCGCCCGCAACCTTCCGCAGGTGCACTTGCTCGAGGTCGGGCAGCTGAACACCTACGACGTGCTCGTCTCCGACGACGTGGTCTTCACGAAGGCCGCTCTGGAGCGCTTCATCGCCGGACCGGCCCAGGCCGCCTCGGCGGTCGCGAGCTCCGACGAGCTCGAAGGGAGCCACGCGTGAGCACCGACACCGTCGAGAGCACGACGAAGGTCACCAGCAAGACCTACACCGACCCGCGCGACGTGCTGCTGAAGCCGGTGATCTCGGAGAAGAGCTACGGGCTCATCGACGAGAACAAGTACACGTTCATCGTGCACCCCGACGCCAACAAGACTCAGATCAAGCAGGCCGTCATCGCGGTCTTCGGGGTCAAGGTCGAGAGCGTCAACACGATCAACCGCGTCGGTAAGCGCAAGCGCACCAAGACCGGTTTCGGCAAGCGCAAGGACACGAAGCGCGCGATCGTCACCCTTGCAGAGGGCGAGCGGATCGACATCTTCGGTGGACCCGTCGGCTGACGGCCGCTGATACGGACGAGGACTAAGAGAAGCCATGGGCATCCGCAAGTACAAGCCGACGACGCCGGGCCGTCGTGGCGCCAGCGTCGCCGACTTCGTCGAGATCACGCGGTCCGAGCCGGAGAAGTCGCTGGTCCGCCCTCTGCACAGCAAGGGTGGTCGTAACAACCACGGCCGTGTGACTGCTCGCCACCAGGGTGGCGGACACAAGCGCGCGTACCGACTGATCGACTTCCGGCGCAACGACAAGGACGGCGTTCCGGCGAAGGTCGCTCACATCGAGTACGACCCGAACCGCACCGCGCGCATCGCTCTTCTGCACTACGCGGACGGCGAGAAGCGCTACATCCTGTGCCCGAACAAGCTGAAGCAGGGCGACCGGATCGAGAACGGTCCGGGCGCCGACATCAAGCCGGGCAACAACATGCCGCTCCGGAACATCCCGGTCGGTACGGTCATCCACGCCATCGAGCTTCGGCCCGGTGGCGGCGCGAAGATCGCCCGTTCCGCGGGTGTCAGCGTGCAGCTGCTGGCGAAGGAGGGCGCTCACGCGACCCTCCGCATGCCCTCGGGCGAAATTCGCCTGGTGGACGTGCGCTGCCGGGCGACGATCGGCGAGATCGGCAATGCCGAGCAGTCGAACATCAACTGGGGCAAGGCCGGTCGCATGCGCTGGAAGGGCAAGCGCCCGACCGTCCGCGGTGTGGCGATGAACCCCATCGACCACCCGCACGGTGGTGGTGAGGGTAAGACCTCTGGTGGTCGCCACCCGGTGAGCCCCTGGGGTAAGCCCGAGGGTCGTACTCGCCGGCCGAAGAAGGCCAGCGACAAGCTCATCATCCGCCGCCGCAAGACGAACAAGAAGCGCTAGGAGCAGTCTCGATGCCGCGCAGTCTCAAGAAGGGACCCTTCGTCGACGGCCACCTCATCAAGAAGGTGGACGTACAGAACGACAAGGGAACCAAGAACGTCATCAAGACCTGGTCCCGTCGCTCGATGATCGTCCCGGCGATGTTGGGCCACACGATCGCGGTGCACGACGGCCGTAAGCACGTCCCGGTGTTCGTGACCGAGTCGATGGTCGGCCACAAGCTCGGCGAGTTCGCGCCGACTCGGACCTTCCGCGGTCACGAGAAGGACGACCGGAAGTCGCGTCGTCGCTGACGCGGCGAATCGCATGGATATCGAGATGAGCAAGGGGACGTCGATGGAAGCCAGGGCTCAGGCGCGGTACATCCGCGTCACGCCCATGAAGGCCCGCCGTGTGGTGGACCTCATCCGTGGCATGAACGCCGCGGAGGCCCAGGCGGTCCTGCGATTCGCTCCGCAGGCCGCGAGTGAGCCGGTCGGCAAGGTGCTGGACAGCGCCATTGCCAACGCCGGTCACAACCACAACTTGGACACGAACATCCTGTACGTGTCCGCCGCCTACGTGGACGAGGGTCCGACCCTCAAGCGTTTCCGTCCGCGGGCACAGGGCCGGGCGTACCGCATCCGCAAGCGCACCAGCCACATCACCGTGGTTGTCGCCGAGAAGGAGAGGACCCGCTAGTGGGCCAGAAGGTTAACCCGCACGGGTTCCGTCTCGGCATCACCACGGACTTCAAGTCCCGGTGGTACGCCGACAAGCTTTACAAGGACTACGTCGGCGAGGACGTCAAGATTCGTCAGATGATGACGAAGGGCATGGAGCGCGCCGGGATCTCGAAGGTCGAGATCGAGCGCACCCGTGAGCGCGTCCGCGTCGACATCCACACCGCCCGGCCGGGCATCGTCATCGGCCGTCGTGGTGCGGAGGCCGACCGCATCCGCGGTGAGCTCGAGAAGCTCACCGGCAAGCAGGTTCAGCTCAACATCCTCGAGGTCAAGAACCCCGAGGTGGACGCTCAGCTTGTGGCGCAGGGTGTGGCCGAGCAGCTCTCGAGCCGCGTGTCCTTCCGCCGCGCGATGCGCAAGGCGATGCAGAGCTCCATGAAGGCCGGGGCCAAGGGCATCAAGATCCAGTGCGGTGGTCGTCTGGGTGGGGCCGAAATGTCCCGCTCGGAGTTCTACCGTGAGGGTCGCGTGCCGCTGCACACGCTGCGCGCCAACGTCGACTACGGCTTCTTCGAGGCCCGTACGACGTTCGGTCGCATCGGTGTGAAGGTGTGGATCTACAAGGGCGACGTGAAGAACATCGCCGAGGTTCGCGCCGAGAACGCTGCGGCTCGTGCCAGCAACCGTCCCGCCCGCGGCGGCGCTCCCGAGCGTCCCCGTCGTGGTGGCGAGGGTGGCGGCGGCGGTCGTGGCGGCGAGCGCGGTGGCCGTGGTGGCCGCGGCGGACGTCCGCAGCAGAACGACGCGCAGGCCACCGGTTCCTCGGACACCGGCTCCGCGCCGGCGGCCGAGGCTGTGAACTCGGCGCCCGAATCCGGATCGGAGGCCTGACCCCGATGCTGATCCCCCGCAGGGTCAAGCACCGCAAGCAGCACCACCCCAAGCGTGGTGGCCGCGCCAAGGGCGGTACGGAACTGGCGTTCGGCGAGTACGGCATCCAGGCCCTGGGCCAGGCGTACGTGACCAACCGTCAGATCGAGTCCGCTCGTATTGCCATCACCCGGCACATTCGCCGTGGTGGCAAGGTGTGGATCAACATCTACCCCGACCGTCCGCTGACCAAGAAGCCTGCCGAGACCCGCATGGGTTCCGGTAAGGGCTCGCCCGAGTGGTGGGTCGCGAACGTCAAGCCCGGTCGGGTGATGTTCGAACTGTCGTACCCGAACGAGAAGGTGGCTCGTGAGGCGCTTACCCGCGCCGTGCACAAGCTGCCGATGAAGTGCCGGATCGTCCGGCGCGAGGCTGGTGAGGCGTGATGGCGGCCGTTACCAAGGCGTCCGAGCTCCGCGAACTCGGTGACGAGGAAATCGTCGCCAAGCTCCGCGAAGCCAAGGAGGAGCTGTTCAACCTCCGTTTCCAGGCGGCGACCGGGCAGCTCGAGAATCACGGGCGGCTCAAGGCTGTCCGTAAGGACATCGCCCGGATCTACACGCTGATGCGCGAGCGCGAGCTGGGCATCGACGTGCAGGAGACCGGAGGCGCGGCGTGAGCGAGAAGACTGAGATGACTGAAGCAACCCGGGGATTCCGCAAGACCCGTGAGGGCCTCGTCGTCAGCGACAAGATGGACAAGACCGTCGTCGTCGCCGTCGAGGACCGCGTGAAGCACCCGATGTACGGCAAGGTCATCCGCCGCACGAACAAGCTGAAGGCTCACGACGAGCAGAACGCCTGTGGCGTCGGTGACCGTGTCGTCCTCATGGAGACTCGGCCGCTGTCCGCCAGCAAGCGCTGGCGCATCGTCGAGATCCTCGAAAAGGCCAAGTAGCGAGCGCCGGTCGCCCCACCAACCGTGGGTCGTGACCGCGACGTGACGATCAGGAGTTAGACGTGATCCAGCAGGAGTCGCGACTGCGAGTCGCCGACAACACGGGTGCGAAGGAGATTCTCTGCATCCGTGTGCTCGGTGGCTCCGGCCGGCGCTACGCGGGCATCGGGGACGTCATCGTTGCCACCGTCAAGGACGCGATCCCCGGTGGCAACGTGAAGAAGGGCGACGTCATCAAGGCAGTCGTCGTGCGGACGGTCAAGGAGCGCCGGCGTGTCGACGGCTCCTACATCCGCTTCGACGAGAACGCCGCCGTTGTCCTGAAGAACGATGGCGAACCCCGAGGCACCCGTATTTTCGGTCCGGTCGGCCGTGAGCTTCGTGAGAAGAAGTTCATGAAGATCATCTCGCTCGCGCCGGAGGTGCTCTAACCAATGGCGAAGGCGATGAAGATCAAGAAGGGTGACCTGGTACAGGTCATCACGGGCAAGGACAAGGGCAAGCAGGGCAAGGTCATCGCGGCCTTCCCGCCGAAGGAGCGCGTCCTGGTCGAGGGCGTCAACCGGATCAAGAAGCACACCAAGGTGGGTCAGTCCGCCAAGGGTGCCAAGACCGGTGGCATCATCACCCAGGAAGCCTCCATCCACGTCAGCAACGTGATGCTGGTGGTGGAGAAGGACGGAAAGAAGGTCCCGACGCGGACCGGCTTCCGGTTCGATGACGAGGGCAACAAGATCCGGTACGCCAAGCGGACCGGTGAGGACATCTGATGACGGTCACCACTGAGGCGCGCGAACTGCCGCGTCTGAAGCAGCGTTACCGCGAGGAGATCCTCGGCAAGCTGCGTGAGGAGTTCTCGTTCGAGAACGTCATGCAGGTTCCGGGCGTCACCAAGATCGTGGTCAACATGGGTGTGGGCGACGCCGCCCGCGACTCGAAGCTGATCGACGGCGCGATCAAGGACCTGATGGCCATCACCGGCCAGAAGCCCCAGGTCACGAAGGCCCGCAAGTCCATCGCGCAGTTCAAGCTGCGTGAAGGTCAGCCGATCGGCGCGCACGTTACACTGCGCGGCGACCGCATGTGGGAGTTCCTCGACCGTCTGCTGTCGATCGCTCTGCCGCGTATCCGCGACTTCCGCGGCCTCTCGCCGAAGCAGTTCGACGGCCGCGGCAACTACACCTTCGGTCTCACGGAGCAGTCGATGTTCCACGAGATCGACCAGGACAAGATCGACCGCGTTCGCGGCATGGACATCACTGTGGTGACCAGCGCCAAGAACGACGACGAGGGCCGCGCTCTGCTGCGTCTCCTCGGCTTCCCGTTCAAGGAAGCGTGAGCAGTCGGCTCGCCGACTGAGGAACGCAACAAGGAGACTGAGACGTGGCGAAGAAGGCCCTGATCGCAAAGGCCGCCCGCAAGCCGAAGTTCGAGGTTCGTGGCTACACGCGCTGCCAGCGCTGTGGCCGTCCTCACTCGGTGTACCGCAAGTTCGGCCTGTGCCGCGTGTGCCTGCGCATGATGGCGCACGCCGGCGAGCTGCCGGGCGTCACCAAGAGCAGCTGGTAGTTCGCGACGGTCGCCTCGGCGACCGACGCGGCACCCGCAAATCGATCGTCCCGTGGGGACGAACGAGAACAGTAACGACGTCGTAGGTCCCGCACCGCAGTCGTCGCCTCGCCGCTCTCCCTCGGGAGGGCGGCGGGGCGAGGGATCGCACGCCGGGAAACCACGGCGAGAAAGGCCTTGAGGCCGTCATGACCATGACCGACCCCATCGCAGACATGTTGACTCGTCTGCGGAACGCCAACTCGGCTTATCACGACGACGTCGTGATGCCGTTCAGCAAGATCAAGTCGCACATCGCGGAGATCCTCCAGCAGGAGGGTTACATCCAGGGCTGGCGCGTCGAGGACGCGGAGGTGGGCAAGAAGCTCACCGTCGTCCTCAAGTACGGCCCGAACCGCGAGCGCTCGATCGCCGGCGTCCGCCGTGTGTCGAAGCCCGGTCTGCGGGTGTACGCAAAGTCCACGAACCTGCCGAAGGTGCTCGGTGGCCTCGGCGTCGCGATTATCTCGACGTCGACCGGTCTCCTCACCGACAAGCAGGCGGCCAAGAAGGGCGTGGGCGGGGAAGTCCTCGCCTTCGTCTGGTAAGGGAAGGGAAGGAGAGCAATGTCGCGCATCGGACGTCTCCCCATCCCGGTTCCCACCGGTGTGGACGTCACCATCAATGGCCGCGAGGTTGTCGTGAAGGGCCCCAAGGGTTCCCTGTCGCACACCATCGCCGCCCCGATCGAGATCGCGAAGTCGGACGACGGCACCCTCGCGGTGACCCGTCCCGACGACGAGCGTCGCTCGAAGGCCCTGCACGGGCTGTCCCGGACGCTGGTGGCGAACATGATCACTGGTGTGACCCAGGGATACATCAAGAAGCTTGAGATCAGCGGCGTCGGTTACCGCGTCCAGGCGAAGGGCTCCTCGCTGGAGTTCGCGCTCGGATTCAGCCACCCCGTCGTCGTCGAGGCCCCGGAGGGCATCACCTTCGTGGTCGAGGCCCCGACCCGTTTCTCGGTCGAGGGCATCGACAAGCAGAAGGTCGGTGAGATCGCGGCGAACATTCGCAAGCTGCGTAAGCCCGACCCGTACAAGGCCAAGGGCGTCAAGTACGCCGGCGAGGTCATCCGCCGCAAGGTCGGAAAGGCTGGTAAGTAGGCATGGCTGTCGGCGTGAAGACCGGCAAGGGCGTTGCGAAGAAGTCTGTCGCACGCAAGCGCCGGCACATCCGGGTGCGGAAGAAGGTTTCCGGCACCCCGCTGCGGCCCCGTCTCGTCGTGAGCCGCTCCACCCGTCACATGGTGGCGCAGGTTATCGACGACATCGCCGGCCACACTCTCGCTTCGGCCTCCACGATGGACCCGTCCATCCGTGGTGGCGAGGGCGACAAGACCGCCCAGGCTCGCAAGGTCGGCGAATTGGTCGCCGAGCGTGCGAAGGCTGCCGGTGTCGAGGCCGTCGTGTTCGACCGTGGTGGCAACAAGTACCACGGCCGGATCGCCGCTCTCGCGGATGCCGCACGCGGTAACGGGCTGACCTTCTGAGCCCGCTCCGGGACAAGCTTCGAACGACAGATGTGAGGACATTCTGATGGCTGGACCCCAGCGCCGCGGTGGCGGCGCCGGCGGCGGCGAGCGGCGGGACCGGCGGGATCGACGTGATGGTGGCGCAGCCGCCGAGAAGACCGCTTACGTCGAGCGCGTGGTCGCGATCAATCGCGTCGCCAAGGTCGTGAAGGGTGGTCGTCGCTTCAGCTTCACCGCGCTGGTCGTGGTCGGCGATGGCGATGGCACCGTAGGTGTCGGTTACGGCAAGGCCAAGGAGGTGCCGGCCGCGATCGCCAAGGGTGTTGAAGAGGCCAAGAAGCACTTCTTCAAGGTCCCCCGTATCCAGGGCACCATCCCGCACCCGATCCAGGGTGAGAAGGCTGCCGGCGTCGTGCTCCTGAAGCCGGCTTCGCCGGGTACCGGCGTCATCGCCGGTGGCCCCGTGCGCGCCGTGCTCGAGTGCGCCGGCATCCACGACGTGCTGAGCAAGTCGCTCGGTTCGTCGAACCCGATCAACATCGTGCACGCGACCGTCGCGGCGCTCCAGGGGCTCGTTCGCCCCGAGGAGATCGCGGCTCGTCGTGGCCTGCCTCTGGAGGACGTGGCCCCGGCCGCGCTTCTGCGGGCCCGCGCGGGGGTTGGTGCGTAATGGCACGTCTCAAGGTCACGCAGACCCGATCGAAGATCGGTGGCAGGCAGAACCAGCGGGACACTCTCCGTTCGCTCGGTCTCAAGCGCGTCCACGACGTGGTCGTCAAGGAAGACCGCCCGGAGATCCGCGGCATGATCGCGACGGTGTCGCACCTCGTCACCGTCGAGGAGGTCGACTGACATGGGTGCTGACAACCCGCTGAAGGTGCACCACCTGCGGCCCGCCCCGGGCGCCAAGACCGCCAAGACCCGCGTGGGTCGTGGCGAGGGCTCCAAGGGTAAGACCGCCGGTCGTGGCACCAAGGGCACGAAGGCTCGTTACCAGGTTCCGGCCCGTTTCGAGGGTGGGCAGATGCCGCTGCACATGCGGCTGCCCAAGCTCAAGGGCTTCAAGAACCCGTTCCGGGTCGAGTTCCAGGTCGTGAACCTGGACAAGATCGAGTCCCTGTACCCCAACGGTGGCGAAGTCACCGTCGAGGGTCTGATCGAGAAGGGCGCGGTTCGCAAGAACCTGCCCGTCAAGATCCTGGGCACCGGCGAGATCTCGGTTGCCGTCCAGGTGAAGGTGCACGCCTTCTCCGGCTCGGCGAAGACCAAGATTGCCGCCGCGGGTGGCTCGGCCGACGAACTGTCGGTCTGACGCTCGCGCGTACCGGATTGATCGTTTGACCGTCATGGCCCGTTCGGATCGGTACCGAACGGGCCTTGACGTCGTTGAGGGCTATAGCGCAGGGGCGCCACGCCGGTAAGGTGGTGGCGCCCCTGTGGTTTGCTGTGTCGTGGGGGCGGATTCATTGCACCGCTCTCTCACATGACTTGCTCTGTTTTTACCGTGTGTTGTGTCATGTCGCAGGAACGTCGGACCGGGGCGATACTTCCGGGCCGTCGGCGCTGTTATTGTCCGTGAGGTTCCCTGTGCGGGACCTGACCAGTGGTCCTACCGGACCGACGACTCGATCGACTCGCCCCTAAGACGGGCGGGGCGCAGGAGGCAGTGTGCTCACCGCGTTCGCCAGGGCGTTCCGCACGCCCGACCTGCGCAAGAAGCTGCTGTTCACGTTGGCGATCATCGTCCTCTTTCGGATCGGGTCGCATATCCCGGTGCCGGGCGTCTCGTTCGAGATGGTGCGCTCTTGCGTAGAGGACTCCAACCGGAACAGCCTGTTCGGACTCGTGAACATGTTCAGCGGCGGTGCGCTGCTGCAACTCACGATCTTCGCGCTGGGGATCATGCCGTACATCACGGCGAGCATCATCCTGCAGCTTCTGACCGTGGTGATCCCGAGGCTGGAGGCCCTCAAGAAGGAGGGCCAGTCCGGCACCGCGAAGATCACCCAGTACACCCGGTACCTGACCATCGCGCTGTCGATTCTGCAGTCGACCGCGCTGATCGCCACCGCCCGCAGCGGCGCGCTGTTCTCCAGCGCCCGCAGCCAGACCTGCGACCCGCAGGGCATCGTGCCGGACGACTCGCTCTTCCGGGTGATCGTCATGGTCGCGGTGATGACCGCCGGTACCTCCACGATCATGTGGCTGGGTGAGCTGATCACCGACCGCGGCATCGGCAACGGCATGTCGATCCTGATGTTCGTCTCGGTCGCCGCCGGTTTCCCGGCCGCGCTGTGGACCATCAAGGAGCAGGGCACCATCGGCGGCGGCTGGGTGCCGTTCTTCACCGTCATCGCCATCGGCCTCGTGATGGTCGGCCTGGTGGTCTTCGTGGAACAGGCGCAGCGCCGGATCCCGGTGCAGTACGCCAAGCGCATGATCGGGCGTCGCGCCTACGGCGGGACCTCGACCTACATCCCGCTCAAGGTGAACCAGGCGGGCATCATCCCCGTCATCTTCGCCTCGTCGCTGCTGTACATCCCGGCCCTGATCGCCCAGTTCAGCGGTGGGAAATCGGACTGGGCGGTGTGGATCGAACGCCACTTCGTCAAGGGCGACCACCCG
This sequence comes from Embleya sp. NPDC005971, assembly GCF_040629175.1. Classification (NCBI taxonomy): domain Bacteria; kingdom Bacillati; phylum Actinomycetota; class Actinomycetes; order Kitasatosporales; family Streptomycetaceae; genus Embleya; species Embleya sp. NPDC005971. Next base: position 177,894 of record NZ_JBEXUX010000007.1, read on the forward strand.
CTGTACATGATCACGTACTTCTTGCTGATCGTCTTCTTCGCGTTCTTCTACGTGGCCATCACGTTCAACCCCGAAGAAGTAGCCGACAACATGAAGAAGTATGGTGGCTTCATTCCGGGGATCCGCGCCGGCAGACCGACTGCGGAATACCTGAACTACATCCTCACCAGGATCACGTGGCCCGGATCGTTGTACCTGGGCATGATCGCGCTGGTACCCAGCATCGCGCTCGTGCTCTTCAACGCCAACCAGAACTTCCCGTTCGGCGGCACGAGCATCCTGATCATCGTGGGAGTGGGTCTGGAAACCGTGAAGCAGATCGAGAGTCAGCTCCAGCAGCGCAACTACGAAGGCTTCCTCCGCTAAATGCGTATCGTTCTCGTGGGGCCTCCCGGCGCGGGTAAGGGAACCCAGGCCCAGTACATCGCCGCCAACCTGTCGATTCCCGCCGTCTCGACCGGTGACATCTTCCGCGCCAACGTGAGTCAGGGCACCCCGCTCGGCCGCGAGGCGAAGACCTACATGGACGCGGGCAACCTCGTACCCGACGAGGTGACCATAGGCATGGTCCGGGAGCGCCTCGCGCAGCCGGACGTCGCCGCCGGTTTCCTCCTCGACGGGTTCCCGCGCAACACCGCTCAGGCCAAGGTGCTCGACGAGATCCTCGCCGAGAACGACACCGAGCTCGACGTGGTGCTCGAACTCAAGGTCGACGACTCGGAGATCATTCAGCGCATCTCCGGCCGCCGGCAGTGCCGGGCCAGTGGGCACGTCTGCCACATCCTGACCGACCCGCCGAAGGTGCCGGGCGTCTGCGACGAGTGCGGCAGCGAGTTGTACCAGCGTGACGACGACCGCGAGGAGACCGTCCGGCACCGCCTGGACGTGTACAAGGAGCAGACCGAACCCTTGGTCGGCTATTACTCCGAGCGCAACCTCCTGCTGCCGATCCAGGCGACGGGTCCGGTCAAGGAGGTCACCGGGCGCGCGATGACCGCGCTTCGGGAGTTCGGCGCCTGATCCGGGCGTCGACCGCGACAGACATCACACATGGGCGATCCGGGGAAACCCCGGATCGCCCATCGTGCTTTCCAGGCGATACACAGACGAGGACGGCCATGCCGGTGTTCAGGAAGCGCCACATGCGAATCGAGCGCAAGACGCCCGAGCAGATCGAGAAGATGCGTCGGGCCGGGGCCGTGGTGGCGAACACGCTGGAGCTGCTGCGCGAGGCGGCGAAGCCCGGGGTGACCACGGCCGATCTGGACACGATCGCCGAGCGGTCGATCCGGGCGGCGGGTGCGATCCCCTCGTTCAAGGGCTATCACGGCTTCCCGGCGTCGATCTGCGCGTCGGTCAACGACGTGGTGGTGCACGGGATCCCGGACGAGACGCCGTTGCGCGACGGGGACATCATCTCGATCGACTGCGGTGCGATCCTGGACGGCTGGCACGGCGACTCGGCGATCACCGTGCCGATCGGCACGGTGCGGCCCGAGGTGCTCGAACTGAGCCGGGTGTGCGAGCAGTCGATGTGGGCGGGCATCGAGGCCGCGGTGGCCGGCGGTCGGCTGACCGACATCAGCCACGCGGTGGAGAAGTCGATCCGGTCCAACCCGCTGCCCGGCGGTGCCAAGTACGGCATCGTCGAGGACTACGGCGGCCACGGCATCGGTACCGAGATGCACCAGGACCCGCACGTGCTCAACTACGGCCCCGGCGGCCGGGGTCCGCGCCTGGAGGTCGGCGTGTGCCTGGCGATCGAGCCGATGGTCACGCTGGGCAAGCCGGACACGTACACGCTGCCGGACGAGTGGACGGTCAAGACCACGGCGGGCGGCCACGCGGCGCACTGGGAGCACTCGATCGCGATCACCGAGAACGGGCCCGTGGTGCTGACCCGACCCTGAGGCCAGACCCCCGTCGATGGTGGGGCTGGCACCATGTACGCGGCCGGGGCGCCTGCCTAGTGTCGAAGGCATGGTGAGGCATCCGACCATGCGGGCATCCGACGTCGACCGTGAAGCGGCGGTGACGCTTCTGCGCGACCACCATGCGGTCGGACGGCTGACGCTCGCAGAGTTCAACGAACGTATGGGGGCCGCCTTCGGGGCGGTCACGCTGGGGGATCTGGCCCGGCTGATCGCCGATCTGCCGCCGCCCGAACATCTGGAGGCGGACGTCGAGGTGATCCGCGCGCGGATGGCCTACGAGGCGGCGCGCACCCGGGCCGCGCCGGCTCGGCCGGTCGCGCCGGAGTCGTCGGCGCTCGGGATGCCCGCGCCGGCGGCGCCGACGTGGCTCGCCGCCGTACCGCCCCCGCCGCCGGTCGCGGCCCGGAGGTACCGGGACGTGGACCCGGTGCCGCAGGAGCCGAGGGAGCGGGACGGGTGGGCCACCGGGGCGCGGGTCCTGCGGGCGGCCTGGACCACGCTGAACGCGATCACCGCGTTGAACGTGGTGATCTGGCTCCTGGTCGCGGTGGCAGGCACCGGCGTCGTGTACTTCTGGCCGGTGTGGGTCTACGGTCCGGCCGCGGCGGTGTTGGGCTCGATCCAGATGTGCCTGCGGCGACACGGGCAGCCCTCGTCCGGATGACCGGGCGCCGCGCTGCCCGGGTGCCCGAACAGGGCCTACGCTCGTGGTATGGACCGTGATCCGAACGCCCCCGCGACCCCTGCGGACCGCGAACGTGTGACCGCCGAGCTGCGTGAACACCTCGCTTCCGGCCGTCTGGCGCTGTCCGAATACCGGGCGCGCCTGGACGCGGTCCGCCGAGCCGGTACGGTGGGGGAGCTCGACGCGGTTTCGGCGCAGTTGCCGGGCCGCGAGGATCGGGACGACGCGGCGGGTGCGACGCCGCCGCAGGAGTACCACCGACATGTCGACGCGCCTTCGCGAGCCGGTGCCTATGGGCCGGCGAAGGAGCGGCGTCCGCGGGTTTCCAACGCGACGTTGAACAAGGTCTGGTTGGTCGTGATGTCACTCGGTGTGCTGATCTGGGCGCTGGTCTACTTCGTGAGGTAGATCCGTCCGCCCCGGCGGGAACGGAACCTGCGGTTCCGGGCCCGGTTTCGCTTTCACCGACCGAGTGCCTTAGACTGACTCGTCGGCTCACATGTAGCCAGGTTTGGCGCGCCCGTCATCTGGGCGCCAAAAATTTGAGCTTCGTCATGTGGCCGGGTAACGGTAGCTGATCCCGAGATACGAAGCGCGGAGGACATGCCCAAGAAGCAAGGGGCCATCGAAATCGAGGGCACCGTCATCGAGTCGCTCCCCAACGCCATGTTTCGCGTGGAGCTTCAGAACGGGCACAAAGTCCTCGCGCACATCAGTGGGAAGATGCGGATGCACTACATCCGAATTCTTCCGGACGACCGGGTCGTCGTCGAGTTGAGCCCGTACGACCTGACCCGCGGCCGGATCGTCTACCGCTACAAGTAGGCGAGCCCCAGCCCCGCCCACGCCGTGCGTGACGCGTGGGGCTTGGACGCAAACCGATAACCGACTCGGCGACGGCGGCGTGCCCGCACGCCTTCGTCACACGTACCGGAGAAATCATGAAGGTCAAGCCGAGCGTCAAGAAGATCTGCGACAAGTGCAAGGTGATCCGCCGTCACGGCCGGGTCATGGTGATCTGCGAGAACCTGCGCCACAAGCAGCGCCAGGGCTGAGCAGCACCCCCCTCGCACAACGAGCGATCGACGCGCGACGCACCACGTAAGAGCCGCAGCACCCGACCCCCGCCTCGTGCGGGACGCCACCCTCGGCCGGAGGCCGAGGACCGAGGACATCTCCAGCAGGTGTACCGGACCGGTGCTGGGCCAGACCTCCGACTAAACCAGGAGCCACACATATGGCACGCCTCGTCGGCGTCGACCTCCCCCGTGAGAAGCGGGTCGAGGTCGCTCTGACCTACATCTTCGGCGTCGGGCGCACTCGTGCGCTGGACACGCTGAAGAACACCGGTGTCAACCCTGACACCCGCGTCCGCGATCTCGCCGAGGACGACCTGATCAAGCTTCGCGACTGGATCGAGGCGAACTACCGCGTCGAGGGTGACCTCCGCCGCGAAGTCGCCGCCGACATCCGCCGCAAGGTCGAGATCGGTTGCTACGAAGGTCTGCGTCACCGTCGCGGTCTTCCCGTCCGCGGTCAGCGCACCCACACCAACGCGCGTACCCGCAAGGGCCCGCGTCGCGCGATCGCCGGCAAGAAGAAGCCGGGCAAGAAGTAGTCCGCGTACGACGGATCACGCGGTCCTCAATTCGTAGCGGACCGACGACCTCAGGAGTTTCCAGCAGATGCCTCCCAAGAGCCGCGCGGGCGCCAAGAAGGTGCGCCGCAAGGAAAAGAAGAACGTCGCTCACGGGCACGCCCACATCAAGAGCACGTTCAACAACACCATCGTGTCGATCACGGACCCCAGCGGCAACGTGATCTCGTGGGCCTCCGCGGGCCACGTCGGCTTCAAGGGTTCGCGCAAGTCGACCCCCTTCGCCGCGCAGATGGCCGCCGAGTCCGCCGCGCGTCGTGCCCAGGAGCACGGCATGCGCAAGGTCGACGTTTTCGTCAAGGGCCCGGGTTCCGGTCGTGAGACCGCCATTCGTTCGCTGCAGGCCACCGGCCTGGAGGTCGGCTCCATTCAGGACGTCACCCCCGTGCCGCACAACGGCTGCCGCCCCCCCAAGCGCCGCCGCGTCTGACCAGCAGCTGACTAGGAGTTAAAGAACAATGGCGCGTTACACCGGCGCGGACTGCAAGCGCTGCCGTCGCGAGAAGATGAAGCTGTTCCTCAAGGGCAGCAAGTGCGAGGGCCCGAAGTGCCCGATCGAGATTCGGCCTTACCCGCCGGGCGAGCACGGTCGTGGCCGTACCAAGGACAGCGAGTACCTGCTGCAGATGCGCGAGAAGCAGAAGTGCGCGCGCATCTACGGTGTGCTCGAGAAGCAGTTCAAGGGCTACTACGAGGAAGCGAACCGTCGCCAGGGCAAGACCGGCGAGAACCTGCTTCGCATCCTCGAGTCGCGCCTGGACAACGTGGTCTACCGCGCGGGCTTCGCCAAGTCGCGTGACCACGCCCGTCAGCTCGTTCGCCACGGTCACATCGTGGTCAACGGCGTCAAGACGGACATCCCGTCGTTCCGGGTCTCCGACAACGACATCATCGAGGTCCGCAAGGACTCGGTCGAGCTGACCCCGTTCGTGGTCGCTCGCGCCGAGGCCGGCGAGCGCACCGTCCCGGCCTGGCTCGAGGTCATCCCGGGCAAGATGCGCATCCTCGTGCACTCCCTCCCCGCGCGTCAGGTCATCGACACGCAGGTGCAGGAGCAGCTCATCGTCGAGCTCTACTCCAAGTAGCAGCTCAACGGGATCGGGCGGATCGAGCCGGGTTTTCAACTCGGCGTCGGTCCGCCCGTATCCTTGTTTCCACTGGCGTCAAATAGCGGGCGCCATGATCAGGAGGCATCCACATGCTTATCGCTCAGCGGCCCACCCTTACCGAGGACGTCGTCGACGAATACCGTTCGCGGTTCGTCATCGAGCCCCTCGAGCCGGGCTTCGGCTACACGCTCGGCAACTCGCTCCGTCGTACGCTCCTCTCCTCGATCCCGGGCGCGGCTGTCACCAGCATCCGGATCGACGGTGTCCTGCACGAGTTCACCACCGTGCCGGGCGTCAAGGAGGACGTCACCGACCTCATCCTGAACATCAAGCAGCTCGTCGTCTCCTCGGAGCACGACGAGCCGGTCGTGATGTACCTGCGCAAGCAGGGTCCGGGTGTGGTCACCGCCGGCGACATCGCGCCGCCGGCCGGGGTCGAGGTGCACAACCCCGACCTGGTCCTGGCGACGCTGAACGCCAAGGGCAAGCTGGAGATGGAGCTGACCGTCGAGCGCGGTCGCGGCTACGTCTCCGCGGTGCAGAACAAGCAGGCGGGCCAGGAGATCGGCCGCGTGCCGGTCGACTCGATCTACTCGCCGGTGCTCAAGGTCACGTACAAGGTCGAGGCCACCCGTGTCGAGCAGCGCACGGACTTCGACAAGCTGATCGTCGACGTCGAGACCAAGCAGTCCATGCGTCCGCGTGACGCGATGGCCTCCGCGGGCAAGACGCTGGTCGAGCTGTTCGGTCTCGCGCGCGAGCTGAACATCGACGCCGAGGGCATCGACATGGGCCCGTCGCCGACCGACGCCGCGCTCGCGGCCGATCTGGCGCTGCCGATCGAGGAGCTCGAGCTCACGGTCCGCTCCTACAACTGCCTCAAGCGCGAGGGCATCCACACCGTGGGTGAACTGGTCGCGCGCAGCGAGGCCGACCTGTTGGACATCCGCAACTTCGGTGCGAAGTCCATCGACGAGGTCAAGGCGAAGCTCAACGGGATGGGCCTGGCCCTCAAGGACAGCCCGCCCGGGTTCGACCCGACCGCCGCCGCGGACAGCTTCGGCGACGAGGACGACCACGGCTTCGCGGAGACCGAGCAGTACTGAGCTTCGCCGCAAGGCGTTGCCACCACCCGGGCCGACCGGCCCGGGTGGACTGACGCCGGTACCTGACACGGCCGGCGCAGGAATATCTAGGAGAAAACATGCCCAGGCCCACCAAGGGTCCGCGCCTCGGCGGCGGCCCGTCCCACGAGCGGCTGATCCTGGCCGGTCTCGCGACGGCGCTGTTCGAGCACGGTCGGATCACCACGACCGAGGCCAAGGCGCGTCGGCTGCGTCCCGTCGCCGAGCGGCTGATCACCAAGGCGAAGAAGGGCGACCTGCACAACCGTCGCCAGGTGCTCACGATCGTTCGTGACAAGAGCGTCGTGCACTCGCTGTTCGAGGAGATCGCTCCCCGGTACGAGAACCGCCCGGGCGGTTACACGCGCATCACCAAGATCGGCAACCGCAAGGGCGACAACGCGCCCATGGCGGTCATCGAGCTGGTCGAGGCGCTGACCGTGGCGCAGACCGCGGTCGGCGAGGCCGAGGCCGCCACGAAGCGCTCGGTCAAGGAGCAGGAGACCGCCAAGGTCGAGACGACGAAGGTCGTCGAGACCGAGGAGGCGCCCGCCGCCGAGGCCGAGCAGGCCGAGGAGAGCAAGGACGCCGACAAGGCCTGACGGTCTCGTCGCATGCTCCACGCGTTCTGAATCACAGTGCGAGCCCGTTCCCCGTATTCGTACGGGGGACGGGCTCGCGCCATGCCCGGAGGTGGTTGAGGTGGTGCGCTTGCGCATCGATCTGTCGTACGACGGCACCGAGTTCGCGGGCTGGGCCCGCCAGCGCGAGTTGCGCACCGTGCAGGGCACGCTGGAGAGCGCCCTGACCACCGTGCTGCGGCTGGCCGAGCCGGCCCAGCTCACCGTGGCCGGCCGGACCGACGCGGGGGTGCACGCGCGGGGCCAGGTGGCCCATCTCGACGTGCCCGACGACGTCTGGGCCGCGATGGGCGAGGTGGCCCTGCGTCGGGTCACCGGGGCGCTGCCGCGCGATCTGCGGGTGCGGGACATCACCGTGGCGCCCGAGGGCTTCGACGCGCGGTTCGGCGCGATCTGGCGGCGCTACGCGTACCGGGTGTGCGACGCGCCGGGCGGAGTGGATCCGCTGCGGCGGGGCAGCGTGGTGTGGCACGACCGGCCGCTGGACGAGACCCGGATGAACGCGGCGGCGCAGCGGTTGTTGGGCGAGCACGACTTCGCGTCGTTCTGCCGCCGGCGCGAGGGGGCCACGACGGTGCGCTGCCTCCAGGACTTCTCCTGGGCGCGCGAGAGGCCGAGCGGGGCCGATCTGGGTCCGGCGTTTCGGCCGGTGATCGTGGCCACCGTGCGGGCGGACGCGTTCTGCCACAACATGGTGCGTTCGCTGGTCGGCGCGATGCTGGCGGTGGGTACCGGGCGCAAGCCGGTGGACTGGCCGCTGGAGGTGCTCGGGCGCGCGGTGCGCGACTCGGGCGTGCACGTCGCGCCCGCGCACGGGCTCACCCTGGAGGAGGTGGCCTACCCGGCGGACGAACTGCTCGCCGATCGGGTCACCGCGACCCGGCGGCGGCGCGACGGAAGCTGAGTCGGTGTCGCGACCGGGGCCGGGTCAACCCTGGATCTGTTCCAGGGCCTTGCGCCGGTTCTCCTCGTCGATCTGCTTGGACCTGGCCTCGCCGCGCGCGGTGAGCGAGTTCCACAGGAACTTGTCCACGTCGTCCTGGGCCTGGGCCATCGGCTTGTCGTCGCCCACCGGGTCCTTGCCGTTGGCGTACCAGTCCAGGGTGAACAACGCGTAGCGGCCGACCGAGTTGCGCAGCTTGCCGTGCTTTTGCTTCTTGGTGTCCAACACCTTGACGCCGGGGCCCGCCAGCGGCAGGAGTTCGCCGCCGTCCTTGCCGTTCTTGATCGCGCTCGCCTTGTCCGCGGACGGGAACGAGGCGACCGCGGCGGTGGAGACGATGCCGTCCGGGCCGACCACCGCGAGCCGGATGAGCTGGGTGCACTGCTGGTTGCGCGCGGCCGGGCCGAGCTTGGCGTCGGTGGCGTCCGAACAGGTGCTGTCCAGCTTGCTCGCGACCACCGAGTACTGCCGCCCGTTGACGGTGAACTTCGAATTGGGGAACAACGATTCGACCGTGAACGGCGCGTTGTCCAGGGTCGGGTCGGCGAGCACCGCCTGGGCCGGAGGCGGCGGCGGGACGGTGGGGGCGGGCCGGAAGGTCGGCTTGGCCGGCGCGAAGGACTCGGCGGAGGGGCCGGACGAGGAGCCGGGTCCGGCCTTCTTCTTGTCGTCGCCGCCGGACATCGCCATGGCCGCGGCGACCACGCCGCCGACCAGCGCGAGGCCGAGCACCGTGCCGCCGACGGTGAACAGCAGTCGGCGGCGCCGGGCCGCGGAGTCCCGCTGTTCCGCCAGCGCGCCCCAGTCGGGCCCGGCGGAACCGGCGAACTGCTGTTGCTGCGTTGGCTGTTCGGGCACGGGACGAGACTGCGCGAAGGGCTGCGCGGGCTCCTGGTGCGGTTGTTGCCCGTGCGGGTCGTGCGCGTGCGAGGGGAACGGGTCCCAGGCGTGCTGCGGCTGCCCGGGCGTGCCGGGCCCACCCGGGCGCACGCTCCACGGCTGCTGCCCGTCGTCTCCCGGTGGTGTACCGACCCCCGACATACCCGCCCCCTGCAAGGAATGACCCGCCCCGGCTCCCCATGCGCCGACGCTCCAGTCGTTCGGCGCATCGTACCTATCCGCCGATCCGGTGACGGCCGGCGTGGCATGGTAGGAGCACCCGTGCCGATGGCTTACGCTGGGGAGGGGCATGAGCAGATCATTGCCCCATTGCTCGTTTTGACCGGCACCCCCTTGACCCGGTATTGTGCCGGTTCGTTGTGCGTATTGGCTTGCTTGAGTGGAGTCGGTACGCCGGGCCGCCGGCCACCGGAGTCCGCATTCGGTTCGGAATCATCTCCCGGACAGCCAAGTCGGCATCCGTAAGCACACACTCACGAAGAAGCGAAGGCTATCGACCGTGCGCACGTACAGCCCCAAGCCCGGCGACGTCCAGCGTCAGTGGCACGTCATCGACGCGACCGATGTCGTGCTCGGCCGTCTGTCCACCCAGGCTGCTGCCCTGCTCCGGGGTAAGCACAAGCCGGTGTACGCGCCGCACGTCGACACCGGCGATTTCGTCATCATTGTGAACGCCGACAAGGTGCACCTGTCGGGCAACAAGCGCAGCCAGAAGATGGCGTACCGCCACTCCGGCTACCCGGGTGGCCTCCGCGCCGTCCGCTACGACGAGCTGCTGGACAAGAACCCCGAGAAGGCCGTGGAGAAGGCCATCAAGGGCATGCTCCCGAAGAACACCCTGGGTCGGCAGATGTTGTCGAAGCTCAAGGTGTACCGCGGTTCCGAGCACCCGCACTCGGCGCAGCAGCCGGTTCCGTTCGAGATCACCCAGGTCGCGCAGTAGTCACGGCCACCGCCTGACGAACGAATAGTTTGAGGAGAACAGTGGCCGAGACCATTGCAGAAACCCCGATCGAGGAGACCGAGGGTCTTCCGCTCGAAAGCTACACGTCCGAGTCGCTCGCCTCGCGTTTCAGCGAGCCGCAGGCGGGTTCGGCCACCGGCCGCCGCAAGGAAGCCGTCGCGCGCGTCCGCATCGTGCCGGGCACGGGCAAGTGGAAGATCAACGGGCGCACGCTCGAGGAGTACTTCCCGAACAAGGTGCACCAGCAGCTGGTCAACGAGCCCTTCAAGGTGCTCGAGCTGGACGACCGCTACGACGTGCACGCCCGTATCCACGGTGGCGGCGTCTCCGGCCAGGCCGGCGCGCTGCGTCTGGGTGTGGCCCGTTCGCTGAACGAGGCCGACGTCGAGGCGAACCGCCCGGCGCTCAAGAAGGCCGGCTTCCTGACCCGTGACCCGCGTGCCACGGAGCGCAAGAAGTACGGTCTGAAGAAGGCGCGCAAGGCGCCTCAGTACAGCAAGCGCTAAACAGCCTCGCAGCACCCTCTGCGGCTGTTCGCAGCGTCATCAGGCCCCGGGGGCACGGTTCGTGCCCCCGGGGCCTGATGCGTTTTCCGGCGCTACTCCTGCGGGAGTGGCGCCGCGAGGTAGTGTCCGAGACATCCGGAATGTATGCGGGAGATCCAACTGTGGGACGACTCTTCGGTACGGACGGCGTACGTGGCCTGGCGAATGGCCGGCTGACGGCGGAACTGGCGCTCGATCTGGCGGTCGCCGCCGCGCGGGTGCTGGGATCACGCGGTCGGGACGGGATTCCGCCATCGGGGCACGGTCGCCGCCCGTTCGCCGTGGTGGGTCGCGACCCCCGGGCGTCCGGAGAGTTCCTGGAGGCCGCCGTGGTCGCGGGCCTGGCGGGGGCGGGCGTGGACGTCTACCGCGCCGGGGTGCTGCCGACGCCGGCGATCGCCCATCTGACCGGGCTGCTCGGCGCGGACATGGGCGTGATGCTCTCGGCGAGCCACAACGCGATGCCGGACAACGGGATCAAGTTCTTCACGCGCGGCGGGCACAAGCTGCCGGACGACGTGGAGAACGAGATCGAGGCGCTGCTGGGCACCGCGTGGGAGCGGCCCACCGGATCCGGGGTCGGCCGGGTGCAGGACCACCCCGAGGGCCACGAGCGTTACGTCGAACACCTGTTGGCCTCGCTGCCGCATCGCCTGGACGGGCTCAAGATCGTGGTGGACTGCGCGAACGGCGCCTCCTCCGCGGTGGCACCGGACGCGCTGCGCCGGGCCGGGGCCGAGGTGATCGCGATCCACGCGGAGCCGGACGGCCTCAACATCAACGACAACTGCGGTTCCACGCATATGGACGCGCTCGCGGCCGCGGTGGTCGAGCACGGCGCGGATGCGGGGATCGCGCACGACGGCGACGCGGACCGGTGCCTGGCGGTGGACGCGCGCGGCGAGTTGGTCGACGGCGACGCGATCCTGGCGGTGCTCGCGCTGGCGATGCGCGACGCCGGGCAACTGGTGGAGAACACGCTGGTGGCCACCGTGATGTCCAACCTCGGGCTCAAGCTGGCCATGCAGGCCGCGGGCATCAAGATGGTGGAGACCGCGGTCGGCGACCGCTACGTCCTGGAGGCGATGCAGGCGTCCGGCCTGTCGCTGGGCGGCGAACAGTCCGGCCACGTGGTGTTGTTGGACCACGCCACCACGGGCGACGGCACGCTGACCGCGCTGCGGCTGCTGGCGCGCGTCGCGGAGACCGGCAAGCCGCTGCACGAGCTGGCCTCGGTGATGACCCGACTGCCGCAGATGTTGATCAACGTCGCCGGCGTGGACCGCACCCGGGTGCACACCACGCCCGAACTGGCGGGCGCCGTCGCACTGGTGGAGGAACGCCTGGGCGACACCGGGCGGGTGTTGTTGCGCCCCTCGGGTACCGAGCCGCTGGTCCGGGTGATGGTCGAGGCGCAGACGCACGACCAGGCGCACGACGAGGCGACGGGTCTGGCCGAGGTCGTGCGGACCCTGCTCGCGCTGGATTAGCCCGGCCGGGTTCTCGCGGGTTCACGAAGACCCGCGGGTTCACGAAGACTTGGCGGCCCCTGTCGATCCGGACGGGGGCCGCCGCTTGTTTCGGCCGGCCTGGCGGTGCCACAGGGCGCGTTGTACGAGCAGGGTCGCGGTGCCCGCGAACACGATGCCGGCCAGGTTCAGGCCGAGTTGGCCCAGCGAACCGGCCGCCTGGCGGTAGTCGCTGTAGCGGATCGCCACCGCGGCGTTCGCGGCGGCGGGCACGGTGGTGACCGAGATCAGTACCCCGATCAGCGCACCGGACTTGGCGCTGGTCAGCGAGAGCATGCCCGCGACGCCGGCGAGCAGCGCGACCCAGAACGAGAGCCAGTCCGGCTGGTAGATGAACTCGGTGAGCGGGCGCGGACGTTCGAGCATGTCGCGGTCGAACAGGCCGAGCAGGTCCAGGAGTCCGGTGAACCCCATGGTGGCCACCACCGCCACCGGGAAGCCGACCAGCAGGGCCAGTGCGGACCGGGCGGCGAGTCGGGGCCGGCGCTGCACCGCGGCCACGCACAGGCCGGCGAGCGGGCCGAATTCCGGGCCCACCACCATCGCGCCGACGACCAGGATCGGGTTGTCGAGCAGCACGCCGCACGCCGCGATCATGGTGGCGACGGCCAGGAAGGCCAGGAACGTCACGGAGAGCGTGGACTCCTCGGAGGTGGCCTCCTCGATCTCCTCCCACACCACGGAGTCGGCGCCCTCGCCCGGCGCGTCCCGCTCGGCCTGGTCGGCGGAGCGGGACAACAGCACGTCCAGGTCCTCGAGCGCGATCGAGCCGTCCTGTTCCAGGCCCAGCGCGCGCAGGTCGGCGAGCACCGTACTGGTGGCCTCGCGCGCGAGATCGCAGGCGATCACGTCGCCCGCGGGCTGCACCGCGGCCCCCGGCCAGACCACCAGGTGGGTGGCGCCGGGTTCGACGAGCAGCAGATCGCGCACGGCGGCGCTGCGGTCGGTGGGAACGATCAGGCGCAGATGGAACATTGTGCGACCGTATCCAAGGTCACGACGCCCGGGGTCACAACTTGCGCAGCCGCAGCCTGCTCACCGCGTGGTCGGCGTCCTTCTGCAACACCAGGGTGGCCCGGGCCCGGGTGGGCCGGATGTTCTGCACCAGGTTGGTCTCGTTGATAGTGGCCCAGGTGTTCTCCGCGTAGCGCAGCGCGTCCTCGGGGGTCATCACCGCGTACTTGCGAAAGTAGGAGGCCGGGTCGCGGAACGCGGTCTGGCGCAGCTTGACGAAGCGTTCCAGGTACCACCGGCGGATGTCCTGGGTGCGGGCGTCCACGTAGACGCTGAAGTCGAAGAAGTCGGACAGCGCGAGTCGGGGTCGGCCGTCGGGGGTGGGCGAGGCGGGTTGCAGGACGTTGAGGCCCTCGACGATGAGGATGTCGGGTCGGTGGATGGTCAGCCGCTCGTTCGGCAGGATGTTGTAGGTCAGGTGCGAGTAGACCGGCGCGGAGACCTCGGGCTTGCCCGCCTTGACGTCCGCCACGAAGCGGACCAGGGCACGTCGGTCGTAGGACTCGGGGAAGCCCTTGCGATGCATGATCCCGCGGCGTTCCAGCTCCTCGTTGGGGTAGAGGAAGCCGTCGGTGGTCAGCAGTTCGACGTGCGGGTGGTCGGGCCAGCGGGCGAGCAGTTCGCGCAGGATGCGCGCGGTGGTGCTCTTGCCCACGGCGACGCTGCCCGCGACGCCGATCACGAACGGTATCCCGGGGTTCTCGCCGTTGCCCAGGAACGTGGTCAGCGCGCGGCCGAGGCCGCGGGTGGCGCCGACGTAGAGGTTCAGCAGCCGGGACAGCGGCAGGTAGACGTCGGAGACCTCGTCGAGGTCGACCACGTCGCCCAGGCCGCGCAGGCGTTCGAGTTCGTCGGCGGTCAGCGGAAGCGGCGTCCCGGCCCGTAGCCGGGTCCAGGCGGCGCGGTCGAGTTCGACGAAGGGGGACAGGTCGCGAGCCGGCCCCTGAGCCGCGAAGGATTGCACACGCCTATTGTCCCGAGTGTGTGCCCGCGTCCCGTCGGCGGGCCGTCGAACGCGTTTCCGCCGGCTCGACGGCGACCCCTTAGGCTGGCCCCCATGTGCGGGATTGTGGGATATGTGGGCGCTCAATCGGCGCTGGACGTGGTCATTGGTGGGCTCAAGCGGCTGGAGTACCGCGGTTACGACTCGGCCGGGGTGGCCGTGCTCTCCGCCGGTGCGCTGGTGAGCGAGAAGCGTGCCGGGAAGCTGGCGAACCTGGTGGGCGCGCTGGCCGAGTCGCCGCTGCCGGTGGGGACGTGCGGCATCGGCCACACACGGTGGGCCACGCACGGTGCGCCCAACGATGCGAACGCGCATCCGCACCTGGACAACGCGGGCCGGGTCGCCGTCGTACACAACGGGATCATCGAGAACTTCGCCGCGCTGCGAGCCGAGTTGGCCGAGCGTGGGCACAAGTTGAGCTCCGAGACGGACACCGAGGTGGTCGCGCACCTGCTGGCCGAGGAGTTCCCGGGCGCCGGCGAGGACCTGGCCGAGGCGATGCGCCGGGTGTGTCGCCGACTGGAGGGTGCGTTCACCCTGGTCGCGGCGCACGCGGACGCTCCCGACGTGGTGGTCGGCGCGCGCCGCAACTCGCCGCTGGTGGTCGGTCGTGGGGTGGGTGAGAACTTCCTCGCCTCGGACGTCGCCGCGTTCATCGAGCACACCCGCGAGGCGATCGAGCTGGGCCAGGACCAGGTGGTCGAGCTGCGCCGGGACACGATCACGGTGACCGACTTCGACGGTGCGCCGGCGGAGTTCCGCGAGTACCACGTGGACTGGGACGTCTCCGCCGCCGAGAAGGACGGCTACGACTACTTCATGCTCAAGGAGATCGCCGAGCAGCCCAAGGCGGTCGCCGACACGCTGCTGGGCCGGATCGGTACCGACGGGAGCCTGGTGCTCGACGAGGTGCGGATCGCCGACGAGGTGCTGCGCGAGATCGACAAGGTGGTGATCATCGCCTGCGGTACCTCCTTCCACGCCGGGCTGATCGCCAAGTACGCGATCGAGCACTGGACGCGGGTGCCCTGCGAGGTCGAACTGGCCAGCGAGTTCCGCTACCGCGACCCGATCCTGGACCGGCAGACGCTGGTGGTGACCATCTCGCAGTCCGGCGAGACGATGGACACCCTGATGGCCCAGCGGCACGCCCGCGAGCAGGGCGCCAAGGTGCTGGTCATCTGCAACACCAATGGCTCGACCATGCCGCGCGAGGCGGACGCCGTGTTGTACACGCACGCCGGCCCCGAGGTCGCGGTCGCCTCGACCAAGGCGTTCCTGACCCAGCTCGTCGCGTGTTACCTGGTCGCGCTCTACCTGGGCCAGGTGCGCGGCACCAAGTGGGGCGACGAGATCACCGAGGTGATCGAGCAGCTCGCGGCGATGCCGGAGATGGTGGAGAAGGTCCTGGACACCATGGAGCCGGTGCGCGAGCTGGCGCGTTCGCTCAGCGACGCCGGTTCGGTGTTGTTCCTGGGTCGGCACGTGGGCTACCCGGTGGCCCTGGAGGGTGCGCTCAAGCTCAAGGAGCTGGCGTACATGCACGCCGAGGGCTTCGCGGCGGGCGAGCTCAAGCACGGCCCGATCGCGCTGATCGAGGAGGGTCTGCCGGTCGTGGTGGTGGTTCCGTCGCCGCGCGGGCGCTCGGTGCTGCACGACAAGATCGTGTCCAACATCCAGGAGATCCGGGCGCGCGGCGCGCGCACCATCGTGATCGCCGAGGAGGGCGACGAGGCGGTCGTGCCGTACGCCGACCACCTGGTGCGCATCCCGGTCACGCCGGTGTTGCTCCAGCCGTTGGTGTCCACCGTGCCGCTCCAGGTGTTCGCCTGCGAGCTGGCCACGGCCAAGGGCCACGAGGTGGACCAGCCGCGCAACCTGGCCAAGTCGGTCACGGTCGAGTAGTTCGACCCGGCTCGTCGGCCGCCCCGTGCCTCCTCGAACGAGGGGGCGCGGGGCGGTTTCGCGTTGTGGGGCGGGACTGCTCGGGTCGTTCGTTTGGATCAGCCCAGGTGGGTGTCGCCCTGGGCGATCAGCAGTTTGCGCAGCAGGCCGTTGAGCTGGTCGCGCTCGGCGGCGTCGAGCACGGCGAGGAAACGGCTCTCGTTCTCCAGGTGGCCGAGCAGGATGTCGTCCACGAGCCGGATGCCCTCGGGGGTCAGCTTGACCAGGACCGAGCGCCGGTCCTCGGCGCTGACCGAGCGCTCGACCAGGCCCTTCGCGGTGAGCTTGTCCACCCGGTTGGTGATCGCGCCGGAGGTGACCATCGCCGAGCGCAGCAGGGTGCCGGCGCTGACCCCCTCGACGCCGCCGGAGCGGCGCAGGGTGGCCAGTACGTCGAACTCGGAGAAGTCGAGCCCGTACCGGGCGAAGTAGGTGCGCAGCGTCTGGTCGATGTAGCGGCGCAGGCGGTTCATCCGACCCACGGCCGCCATCACGTCCAGGTCGGCCGGATCGATGTCGGGGCGCTCGTGGCGCCATTGGTCCCATACGTCGTCGATGGCGTCGCGGGTGTCCACGTCGCGGGTGTCGCGTTCGGTCATGCCGCCAATTTATCTCAACGCTCATCTACTTGACGCTCGCAGATCGAGGGTATTTACTTATCTCAACGTTCAGATAGTCAGTGCTCGCAAAACTAGCGTTGAGGTGAATGGCATGGCGGTTCAGGGTGGTAGCAAGGGGCTCGGTCGCGTGGGGATGCTCCTGGCGACGGCCGTGGCCCCGGCCACGTGGGGGACCACCTACCTGGTCACCACGGAGATGCTCCCGGCGGACCGGCCGCTGCTCGCCGCCGGCGTGCGGGCGTTGCCCGCGGGTCTGCTCCTGGTCGCCCTCTCCAGACGGCTGCCGACCGGGGTGTGGTGGTGGCGGTCGTTCGTCCTGGGGATGCTCAACGTGGGGCTGTTCTTCCCGCTGATCTTCGCCGGCGCCTACCGCCTGCCCGGCGGGGTCGCGGCCACCATCGGTTCGGTGTCGCCGCTGATCGTCGCGGGCCTGTCGTTCCTGATCCTCAAGGTGCGGACGCAACCGCGGGTGTTGCTCGCGGGCGTCGGCGGCGTGGTCGGGGTCGCGCTGCTCGTGCTCAGTTCGAAGGCCGAGATCGACCCGATCGGCGTCGGCCTGATGTTGCTGGCCACCACCTTGATGGCGATGGGCGTGGTGATGTCGGCGCGCTGGGGCCGGCCCGAGGGTGTCTCGCTGTTGGCCACCACCGGTTGGCAGCTCACCGCCGGCGGCCTGGTGATCGTCCCGCTGATGTTCGCGATCGAGGGCATGCCGCCGGTGCCCACCGGCCGCAACCTGCTCGGCTTCGGCTACCTGGTCCTGATCGGCACCGCCCTCGCCTACGTGTTGTGGTTCCGCGGCATCGAGCGCCTCGGCGCCGGTGTGACGTCCTTCCTCGGCCTGGTCAACCCGGTGGTCGCCACGCTCGCCGGCCTGGTCGTGCTGGGCCAGACGCTGACCCCGCCGCAAGTGCTCGGGCTGCTGATCGCCCTGGGCGCGATGGTGCTCGGCCAGCGGCAGCCCAAGCGCCGCGCCGTGCGGGTCGACCTGCCGGTCACGCCGGTCGGGAAGGTCGCGGAGACGAAGGAGCGGAACCGGGCCGAGGTCGTCGAGGTCTCCTGAATCCGCCGCACACGCCGGTGAATCCGCCGCACACGCCGCGAGCCCACCGGGCCGCATCCCACGGGGATGCGGCCCGGGCTCGTCCGTGCCCGGGGTCGGGCCGCCCGCGGTGTTTGTAGGCTCGGGACGTGATCATCGGTGTGGGTATCGACGTGGCGGACATCGCGCGGTTCGGGCAGTCCCTGGAGCGGACCCCGGGGTTGACCGATCGGCTCTTCACCGACGGCGAGCGCTGGGTGCGCCCCGGACAGGAACGCGGCGTCGCGTCGCTGGCCGCCCGGTTCGCCGCCAAGGAGGCGCTGGCCAAGGCGCTCGGCGCGCCCACCGGGTTGCACTGGCACGATGCCGAGGTGACCACCGCGGAGTCCGGCCGGCCGCTGCTCGCGGTCCGCGGCACCGTGGCCGCGCGGGCCGCCGAACTGGGCGTGCAGCACTGGCATGTGTCGCTCAGCCACGACGCGGGCATTGCTTCCGCTGTCGTGATCGCCGAGGGCTGAGGGGGCGTCGGATGCGGGCCGCGCACGAAGTCGCACAGGTACGAACCGCGGAGGCCGCGCTGTTGGCCGCGCTGCCCGAGGGCACGCTGATGCGCCGGGCCGCGGCGGGCCTGGCGAACACGTGCGTACGACTGCTCGGCCGGGTCTACGGCGCGCGCGTCGTGTTGCTCGTGGGCAGCGGCGACAACGGCGGGGACACCCTGTACGCGGGCGCCCTGCTGGCCCGACGCGGGGCCAGAGTGGACGCGCTGCTGCTCGCGCCGGAGCGGGCCCACCCCGGCGGCCTGGCCGCGGCACGGCGGGCCGGCGCCCGGGTGTGGGACGCCCGCGAGCCGGCCCGGATCGACCCGGACCTGCTCGGGCGGGCCGACCTGGTGCTCGACGGGATCGTCGGGATCGGCGGGCGCGGCGCGCTGCGCGCACCCGCTCCCGAACTGCTCGCACGGGTACGGGACGCGATCGTGGTCGCGGTCGACGTGCCCAGCGGGGTGGACGCGGACACCGGGCGGGTCGAGGGTGCCGCGGTGCGCGCCGATGTGACGGTCACCTTCGGCACCTACAAGCCCGGCCTGCTGGTCGACCCCGGTGCGACCCACGCCGGGGTGTGCCGGCTGGTCGACATCGGACTCGATCCGAAGCTGCCCGATCCGAACCTGACCGTCCTGCAACACGCGGACGTGGCCCGGCTGTTGCCCGCGCCCTCGGCCGAGAGCGACAAGTACTCGCGCGGGGTGCTCGGCGTGGTCGCCGGCTCGCCCAGATATCCCGGCGCGGCGGTGCTCGTGGTCGGCGCGGCCGTGCGCGGCGGTGTGGGCGCGGTCCGGTTCGCCGGCCCCGCCGACGTGGTGGACCCGGTGCTCGCGGCCTGGCCGGAGACGCTGGCCGGCGTGTCGGCGCCCGCCGATGCCGGTCGGGTGCAGGCCTGGGTGGTGGGCCCGGGGCTGGACACCGACCCGGACGCCCGGGCGCGCTGGACCAGTGCGCTGCGCTCGCGGGTGCCCGTACTGGTGGACGCGGACGGACTGACCCTGCTCGCCCGGACCCCGCCCGGCACCTGGTCCGCCCCCGTGCTGCTGACCCCGCACGCGGGCGAGGCGGTACGGCTGTTCGCCGCCGCCGGCATCGAGGCGACCCGCGAGCGGATCGAGGCCGAGCGGCTGGAACACGCGCGCCGGCTGGCCGGGCTCTACGACTGCGTCGTGCTGCTCAAGGGCACCACGACGGTGATCGCCGCGCCCGACGGCCGGGCCAGGATCAATCCCACCGGCACGCCGTGGCTGGCCACCGCGGGCAGCGGCGATGTGCTTTCCGGGCTCGCCGGCGCGCTGCTCGCGGCGGGCCTGGACGCGCTGGACGCCGGTTCGGTGGCCGCCTACCTGCACGGTCTGGCCGCCCGTGCGCTGCCGGGTCCGGTGACCGCGCCGGACCTGATTCGGGTGCTGCCCGCGGTGTGGGCGGACGTCACAGGCACGTGACGGGGACGCCGTCCCGGCACGAGCCTGCCACACTGGGAGTCTTGAGTTCCGGGATGCCCGGACCCGGATCCGTCCGGGACCGGGGTCCCCACTCTCGTCGCTGACCGTCGTCGGAAGGACCACCAGCAACATGCGTGCCCAGGCGCGGATCGATCTCGATGCGATTCGGGACAACATCACGGCCGTGCGCGCGCGAGTGGGCTCGGCGGCGGTGATGACCGTGGTCAAGTCGGACGCCTACGGACACGGCATGATCCCGTGCGCGCGAGCAGCCCGCGAGGCCGGCGCCACGTGGCTGGGCACCGCGGTGGTCGAGGAGGCGCTCGCCCTGCGCGCGGCGGGCGACACCGGCCGGGTGCTCACCTGGTTGTGGGCCCCCGGGGACGCGTTCGAGGACGCGGTGCGCGCGGATGTGGACATCTCGGTGAGCGGGCTCTGGGCGCTGCGCGAGGTGGTGGCCGCCGCCCGCGCGGCCGGCCGGACCGCGCGCGTGCACCTCAAGGCCGACACCGGCCTGGGACGCAACGGCTGCACGCCCGCCGACTGGCCGGCCCTGGTGGACGCCGGGCTCAAGGCACAGGCCGACGGGGCCGTCGAGGTGGTCGGCCTGTGGTCGCACTTCGCCTGCGCTGACGAGCCCGGGCACCCCTCGGTGCCCGCCCAGCTCGCCGAGTTCACCGCGATGGCGGCGCACGCCGAGGGCTGCGGGGTCACCCCCGAGGTGCGGCATATGGCCAACTCGCCCGCGACCCTGCTCCTGCCGCAGGCGCACTTCGACCTGGTCCGGGTGGGCCTGGTCAGCTACGGCCTCTCGCCCGTGCCGCAGGTCGGCGGCCCCGCCGACTTCGGGCTGCGCCCCGCGATGACGCTGACGGCGAGCCTGGCCGGGGTCAAGCGGGTGCCGGCCGGGCACGGCGTGTCCTACGGGCATGCGTGGACCGCGCCCCGGGACACCACGCTCGCGCTGGTGCCCACCGGCTACGCGGACGGCATCCCCAGGCACGCGAGCAACGTCGGCCCGGTCCTGGTGGCCGGCCGTCGACGCACCATCGTGGGCCGGGTCGCGATGGACCAGTTCGTGGTCGACCTCGGTGACGACCACGCCGCCGCGGGCGACGAGGCGATCCTGTTCGGCCCGGGCGATCGCGGCGAGCCCACCGCCGAGGACTGGGCCCGGGCGATCGACACGATCAGCTACGAGATCGTCACCCGGATCGGTGTGCGGGTGCCTCGCGTCTACAGCGGAACGACGGTCGGCGAAACGGCGGTCGAGGGGACGACGGTCGGTGGGGTCGCCGCCGACGGGACGGCCGCGCCGTGACCACCCCGGTACCGGTCGGCTCCGGCGGCGGCCGGGCACTCGGTCGTCGGGCCGGCATCCTGGGCGCCGCGGTCGGCGTGCTCGCGGCCGGTGCCGCCGCGGGCGTGGCGATCGAACGCATGACCGTCGGGCGGGCGTTCCGCCGGCGCACCGAGGCCCAACTGGACGCGCTCGCCGAGTTCGGCACGCTGCGGGGCGAACCCCACACCGTCATCGCCGGCGACGGCGTCGAGCTGTACGCGGAAGTGGACGGCAAACGCGACGCGGCGGTGACCGTGGTGCTCTGCCACGGCTACTGCCTGGACATGGACTGCTGGCACTACCAGCGGGCCGAACTGCGCGAGGACTACCGCCTGGTCCTGTACGACCAGCGCAGCCACGGCCGCTCCGGTCGGGCCGCGCCGGAGAGTTCGACGATCGACCACCTCGGCGCGGACCTGTACACGGTGCTGACCGAACTGGCCCCCGAGGGGCCGCTGGTGCTGCTCGGCCACTCGATGGGTGGGATGACCATCATGGCGCTGGCCGATCAACACCCCGAGTTGTTCGGGGACCGGGTGATCGGCGTCGCGCTGATGAACACCTCGGCGGGCCGCTGGGCGACCGTCACGCTGGGCATCCCCGCGGCCGGCGCCCGGCTGGTGCACCGGATCGCGCCGGGGGTGTTGCGCACGCTCGGCCGTCGGGCCGCGCTGGTGGAGGCGGGCCGGCGGGCCGCCCGGGACCTGGTCTACCTGTTCACCGAGCGGTACGCGTTCGACTCCGAGGTGGACCCGACCCTGGTGCGCTTCACCGACCGGATGATCTCCGGCACCCCGATCGACGTGATCGCCGAGTTCTTCCCGGCCTTCGAGGCGCACGACAAGTTGGCCGCGCTGCCCGCGCTGGCGCACGTGCCCACGCTCGTGGTGGCCGGCGAGGGGGACCTGATAGCGCCGGCCTCGCACAGCGAGGCGATCAAGGAGGCGCTGCCCGGCGCCGAATTGCTGGTCGTACCGCAGTCGGGACACCTGACCCTGCTGGAACACCCGGAGGTGGTCAACGCGG
This sequence comes from Embleya sp. NPDC005971, assembly GCF_040629175.1. Taxonomy (NCBI): domain Bacteria; kingdom Bacillati; phylum Actinomycetota; class Actinomycetes; order Kitasatosporales; family Streptomycetaceae; genus Embleya; species Embleya sp. NPDC005971. The sequence continues at coordinate 199,909 of NZ_JBEXUX010000007.1, forward strand.
CGCTGCGCGAGCTTCTCGCGCGCACCGCGACCGCGCCGAAACGGCGCGCGGGGCGATCCGAGCGGCATCCACGCGGCGAATCGTCAGCATAGGTCGGAATCGACGAAGACCGGGATCCTGATGGACAGTGATCCCGAGCAGTGACCCCGAGTCGCGACCCCGGGCACAACCGGGGCCGGGCCCGGGGAGGGCGGACCCGAGGCGGTTCGGGCCCGTGAGTTCGGTGTGCTGGGAGTGCTGAAGTGGTGCGAAGTGTGACCGTGACGGTCGCCGGCGGCGCGGACACGCGTGCGCTCGGCGCCCGCTTGGCCAAGCTGCTGCGGGCCGGCGACCTGATCGTGCTGTCCGGTGGGCTCGGCGCGGGCAAGACGACGTTGACCCAGGGCATCGGGGTGGGCCTCGGCGTGCGCGGCGCGGTGACCTCGCCGACGTTCGTGATCGCCCGGGTACATCCGTCCGAGGTCGGTGGGCCGGCGCTGGTGCACGTCGACGCCTACCGGCTCGGCGGCTCGGCGGACGTCACGGCCGAGATCGACGGCCTGGATCTGGACGCCTCGCTGGAGGAGTCGGTGACCGTGGTCGAGTGGGGCGAGGGCATGGTCGAGGAACTGACCGAGGATCGGCTGGAGATCGCCATCGCGCGCGACCCGGTCGGCGCGGACGCGCTCGCGGAGAGCCCGACCGACTTCGCCGGCGACGAGGTGCGCACGATCGCGGTGACCGGGATCGGCGCGCGCTGGGCGGGCGTCGCCTTGGACGCGCCGGCCGGCTGACGGCCGACGGCCGGCGGGTCAGGGCGCGGCGGTCGTCTGCGATCCGGGTGTGTTCGGGACGTTGGGCGAGTTCGGGGCCCGACTGGGCGGGCGGGTGCTCGCTCCGCCGCCGGAGCCGGTCGGCCCGACCGACGTGGCCGGTGCGCGGGTGCCGGTCGCCGGGGGAGCGGTGGGCGGCGCGGTGGTGCCGGTGTCGCCGCCGGCGGGCGGGCTGCCGCTCGCGGTGGCCGGGGCGCTGGGGGTCGTGGTGGAGGTGTCCGGCGGCACCAGGCTGGTGTCCGGCCCGCCGAGGCCGCCCGAGGTGTCCTCCGGGAATTCGGCGACCGGCTGCCCGGCGAGCGCGGCCCGCATGTACGTGGTCCACATCCGGGTCGGCAGGTTGCCGCCGTCCACCCGGGGCAGCCCGGCGACCCCGGACATGGACAGGAACGCGTGGGTGTCCGGGTCCTCGCGGAACATCCCCATCGAGGTGGCCAGGTCCGGCGTGTACCCGACGAACCAGGCCGAGCGGTTGTCGTCGGTGGTACCGGTCTTGCCCGCCGCCGGCCGGTTCAGCGCCTGTGCGCGAAAACCGGTGCCGTCGTCCACGACACCGCGCAGGACCTGGGTGACGGCGTGCGCCTGCTGGTCGTCGAAGCCGCCCTTCGTGTTGTGGTCGGGCAGGTCGACGGAATTGCCCGAGCGGGTCAGCTTCTCCACCGGATAGTTGTCGCGCGCCTTGCCCTCGGCCGCGAAGGTGGCGTACGCCGAGGCCATGTCCAGCGCGCTGGGGGTGGAGGTGCCCAGCGAGACGGAGGGCACCGGTTGCAGGCCCGGCGTGCTCGCGGGCAGCCCGGCGTCCACCGCGGCCCGCACCACCCGGTCGGGGCCCGCGTCCATGCCGAGTTGGGTGTAGACGGTGTTCACCGACTTGTCCATCGCCCGGGCCAGGTCGATCTGCCCGTAGCTGACGCCGTCCTCGTTGCCGGGTTGCCACGGCACGCCGTCCTGGAGCACCGGCTTGCCGTTCGGGTAGCGGATCACCACGTTGTCGTTGCCGTTGTACCGCGTGCGCGTGCTGATCCGGTCGCGCCCGCCGTCCCCGTCCTGCACCCCATCGCGCAGTCCGGCCGCGAGCACGAACGGCTTGAAGGTGGAGCCGACCTGCACGTCGCGGCGGGTGGCGTCGTTGACGAACTGCTTCACGTAGTTCGGTCCGCCGTAGATCGCGACGATCCGCCCGGTACCCGGTTCCACGGACGCGGCGGCGACCCGGACGCCGACGTCGGCCGAGCGCTTCGCCGGGTCCAGCGACTGGGCGAGTTGGTCCTGCACGGTCTGCTGGAGCGCCTCGGTTTTGCGCTTGTCGAACGTGGTGGTGATCGCGTAGCCGCCGGCGTCGAGTCGGTCCTCGTCGACCACCTTGTGGTCGAGCAGATATCGCTTGGCCATCTCCACCAGGTAGCCGTTCACACCGGCCAGGTTGGCCGCCGGACGTGGGTCGAGCGGTTCGGGGAAGACCATGCCGGCGCGTTGCTCGGGGGTGAGCCACTTCTCCTTGACCATGCCGTCCAACACGTAGTTCCAGCGCGCGAGCACCCGCCGGCGGCCCGCGTCGGTGGTGTTGCGCACGTCGTTGGCGCTGGGCGCGTTCAACAACACCGCGAGGTAGGCGCCCTGCTCGACGGTGAGTTGCCCGACGTCGACGCCGTAGTACGCCTGCGCCGCCGCCTGGATCCCGTACGCGCCGCGGCCGAAGTACACGCTGTTGAGATACCCGCTGAGAATGTCGTCCTTGGAGACGGTGCGATCGAGCTTGACCGAGATGATCGCCTCCTTGAACTTGCGGGCCAGCGTCTGCTCCTGGGTGAGGTAGACGTTCTTGACGTACTGCTGGGTGATCGTCGAACCGCCCTGGAGCCCGCCTCCGCCGCCGGCCGCGTTGCGCAGCAGGGCGCGCACGGTGCCGGTGATCGAGACGCCGGAGTTGCTGTAGAAGGAGCGGTCCTCGGCGGCGAGTACCGCTCGTTGCACGTCGAGCGGGATCTCCGACAGTGGCACGGTCTGCCGGTTGGTGGTGCCGGTGCGGGTGATCTCGGTGCCGTCGCTCCAGTACCAGACGTTGCTCTGCTGGCGGGCCTGGGCGTTGACGGTGTGCGGGACCGGGGTGACCGCGTAGACCAGGCCGACGGCGGCGAACAGACCGGAGAGCACCAGCAGGACGAAGGTCAGCAGGTGCTTGAACGAGGGCAGCCAGCGCCGGAGTCCGTGCCGATTGCCGCGCGGATAGTCGAACAGCCTGCGCCGGGGAGTCGGGCCCTGGACGTCGCCGGGACCGCTCGGGCCGGAGGAGTCGTGCGCCACGCCGCCACCATTTCCTCGGTGCCATTGCCCTGACGGGCCCGTCCGGTCGGTCGCCGCGTGTGGTTGATGGGGCGGGCGTGACCGGAGGGATCATCGTCCTGATGATATGTGGGCAATGTCCCGAAATAGCCGCTGAATGGGGCGACGGTGGGCGTGGCGTGACGTGACGGATTCGGACCGCAGGTGGGTCAGGGCACCACGATGACCGGCGTGCCGACCGGGGCGAAGGCCCACAGGGCGGCGCCGTCCTCCGTGCCGGATCGCACGCCCGCGCTCTGCTTGCCGGCCGGGGTGGAGGTGCGCGGGCGGGGGGTGCCACTGGTGGAGGGGGCGGGCTTGTTGCCGGCGTCGATCTGGTCCAGTGGGGTGTCGGTGGCGGCGAAACCCAGGGGGACGCCCTGTACCGCCCCGAAGCGCACGGAGTGGGTGATCCGCAGGCCGTCGCTGCCGGGCTGCGCCTCTTCCTTCTTCTGGGTGACCTGGTAGGTGCCCGGTTGCGGCTTGACCGGCGCGTTCGCGACCCGGTACTCGCGCAGCGTGCGCTCGGCCTCGTCGACCAGCCAGACGTGGCCGGCCTTGACCGAGTAGACGACTCGCTTGCCGGTGCCGGAGCCGGTGGGCACGGGCGGCGGGACGTAGACCGGGGGCACGGGTGCGCCGGATACGGCGGACGGCGTCGGGGTGCTGGTGCGCGCTATCCCCCGGTTGTCCGGCGCCGAGTTCGCGGCCTGCGCCGCGAGGAATCCGACGCCGACCAGTGCGGCGATGGTGATGCCCGCGACGGCCACGCCCGGGTTGAGCCGCTTCGCCATTGCCTTGGGTCCCTCTTCCGCCGTGTGGTGGCCTCCATGGTGCCGGCAGGTGCCGTCCGCGCGTTGGAGCCGGGTGCAGTTTTCGTATCGCGTGGGTGCCGACGGGCGGAGGCACCGCGTGCGGTCGGTAGCCTGGTGCGGTGCTGCTGCTCGCCTTCGACACCGCGACCCCGGCCGTTACGGTCGCCCTCCACGACGATTCCGGCGTGCTTGCCGGTTCCACCCGGGTCGACGCACGTCGCCAGGGCGAACTGCTCGCGCCCGGCATCGTCGACGTGCTGCGGGTGGCGGGTCGCACCCGCGCCGAGCTCACCGACATCGCGGTCGGCGTCGGGCCGGGGCCGTACACCGGCCTGCGGGTCGGCATCGTGACCGCGCTCGCGCTGGGCGACGCGCTCGGCATCCCCGTGCACGGGGTGTGCACCCTCGACGCGCTCGCGTACGCGGCGGGCCGGGACGGCACCGTCGACGGGCCGTTCGTGGCGGCGACCGACGCGCGGCGCAAGGAGGTCTACTGGGCGCGGTACGACGAGGCGGGCGCGCGGGTGGAGGGGCCGGCGGTGGATCGTCCGGGCGAGTTGGCCGAGGAGGTCAGGGGGTTGCCGGCGGTGGGGGCGGGGGCTGCGCTGTATGCCTCGGCCTTTGCCGACGCGCGGTTGCCGGAGCATCCGGACGCGGCGGCGCTGGCGGCGTTCGCGGTGGGGCGGTTGGTGGGGGGCGGTGCGTTGTTGGCTCCCGAGCCGTTGTATTTGCGGCGGCCCGATGCGCAGGTTCCCGTGGGGTACAAGGTTGTTACGCCCGGTGGGCCGGGGGCGAGGGCCTAGCGTCGCCGGCCTCGTTGGCCTCATGCGCCGGCCGGGCTGGGTTCGCCTCAAGCGCCGGCGGGGCTTCTTGGCCTCATGCGCCGGCCGGGCTGTTTCGCCTCAAGCGCCGGCGGGGCTGGGTGGCCTCATGAGCCGGCCGGGCTGGGTTCGCCTCATGCGCCGGCGGGGCTGATTTGCCTCATGCGCCAGCCGGGCTGAGTGGCCTCATGCGCCGGCCGGGCTGGGTTCGCCTCAAGCGCCGGCGGGGCTGATTTGCCTCAAGCGCCGGCCGGGCTGAGTGGCCTCAAGCGCCGGCCGGGCTGGGTTCGCCTCAAGCGCCGGCGGGGCTGATTTGCGTCAAGCGCCGGCCGGGCTGGGTGGCCTCGTGTGCGTTGGGTTGGTTTGCCTTGTGTGTTGGTGGGGCTGGGTTGGCTCGGGTTTTGGTTGGGCTGGGTTGGCTTGTTTGGTGGGCTTGGTTGGTTGGGGTGGGGGTTGTGGGGGTGTCGATAGACTTCGGGTATGGAGATCGGGTCTCGGCTGCGGCGTATGCGGTGGTGGGACATCGAGGGGGTCATGCGGCTCGAGCATGAGTTGTTCGTCGAGGATGCGTGGTCGGCCGGGATGTTCTGGTCGGAGTTGGCCGATCCCGAGTTGCGTTATTACGTGGTTGCCGAGGACGAGGTCGGGGGGCTGGCCGGATATGCCGGGCTCGCGGTGATCGGGGACGAGGGCGACGTACAGACGATCGGGGTGCGGCGGGATCGGTGGGGGACGGGGCTGGGCGCGAGGTTGTTGACCGAGCTGCTCGACCTGGCGATTCGGCGCGGCTGTCGGGATGTGCTGCTGGAGGTGCGCGTGGACAACGCCCGCGCACAGGCGCTTTACGAGCGCTTCGGATTCAAGGGGATCGGCGTGCGGCGGGGCTACTACCAGCCCGCCAACGTGGACGCGCTGGTGATGCGCTGCGATCTTCACGAACGTCGGGAAGGAACGGCCACCGGTGGCTGACGAACCACTCGTCCTGGGCATCGAGACCTCGTGCGACGAAACGGGCATCGGCATCGTGCGCGGCACCACGCTGCTCGCGGACGCGGTCGCCTCCAGCGTCGACGAGCACGCCAGGTTCGGCGGTGTCGTGCCCGAGGTGGCCAGCCGTGCGCACCTGGAGGCGATGGTGCCCACGGTGCGCCGCGCGCTCGCCGACGCCGGCGTCACGATGCGGGACATCGACGCGATCGCGGTGACCTCGGGTCCCGGACTGGCCGGTGCGTTGTTGGTCGGCGTCGCCGCGGCCAAGGGCTACGCGGTCGCGCTGGACAAGCCGCTCTACGGCGTCAACCACCTCGCCTCGCATGTGTGCGTGGACCAGTTGGAGCACGGCAAGTTGCCCGAGCCGTGCATGGCGCTGCTGGTTTCCGGCGGGCACTCCTCGCTGCTCCTGGTCCCGGACATCACCGCCGACGTGCGCCCGCTCGGCTCGACCATCGACGACGCGGCCGGAGAGGCGTTCGACAAGGTCGCGCGCGTGCTCGGGCTCGGCTTCCCCGGTGGACCGGCGATCGACCGGTGGGCGCGCGAGGGCGATCGCGCGGCGATCGCGTTCCCGCGTGGGCTGACCGGGCCGCGCGACGCGCCCTTCGACTTCTCCTTCTCCGGCCTCAAGACCTCGGTCGCGCGCTGGGTCGAGGCCCGGCAGCGGGCCGGCGAGACGGTGCCGATCGCGGACGTCGCGGCCTCCTTCCAGGAGGCGGTCGTGGACGTGCTGACCCGCAAGGCGATCCGCGCCTGCAAGGAGAACGGCGTCGAGCACCTGATGATGGGCGGCGGCGTCTCCGCCAACTCGCGCCTGCGCGCACTGGCCCAGGAGCGTTGCGACGCGGCCGGGATCGTGTTGCGGGTGCCGCGACCGGGCCTGTGCACCGACAACGGGGCGATGGTGGCCGCGCTCGGCGCCGAACTGGTCGCCCGGGACCGGGCCCCCTCCACGCTGACCATCCCGGCCGACTCCTCGATGCCGGTCACGGTGTCCCAGGCCCTGTCGTAGCGGCGACGGCGCGAGCGCGTGCCGGCGAGAACGGAAGAGGCGAGATGGCGATCGCGGCGATGTGGGAGGCCAGGACCGAGGCCGGTCGAGGGGCGGCACTGGCCGAGTGGGTGCACGCCGCGGCGCTGCCCGCCGTCGTCGGCGCGCCCGGCCTGGAACGGGTCGAGGTGTTCGCCACGGCCGACGAACAGGGCGGCGACCGGGTGGTGGTGATCGCGCTGTGGACCGGATCGCCGGTGCCGCTGCCCGACCCGCCGGCCGCCCTGGTCGCCCGGCCACCGCACGAGTGGAGCTTCGAACGGCTCAGCATCGGCCCCTGATCGGCCCCGGCCGGCCGCCTTCCCGGTCGCGCAACACTCGACCCGCATCCGACGAGGAGGCCATTCGCAAGCCGGACGCGGGTCGAGTGCCTTGGCTGATGGCTGCGTGCCGCCGCACGTGCCATTGGCCTTGCCGGGAGTGTGCCCAGCTCATCGGCTGCTCAACAGTCCTTCGACAGTCCCTTGAACAGCCCTTGTCCGGACCGTGACAGGCCGCCGCGGCGCGTAGCGTGGGCCGATCGGACCAGGCGAACGAAAGGCCCCGGGACAGTGGTGCATCGAACGGTACAAAAGCGGCGCGGCGCGGCCTTCGCCTCGACCTGGGCCGGCGTGGCCGGTCTGCTGCTGGTCACCCTGACCGGCTGCGGCGGCTCCGACGAGACCGCGTCGGTCAAGGGCAGCGAACGACCGACCCGCGGCGCGTCCACCACCCCCACCAAACCCACCCCCGCCGCGAAGCCGGACACCCCGGGCGCCGACGCGGCCGCGCTCGCCGCGAAGTGGAACCTGAAGCCGTTCGCGCCGCCGCCCGCCCCGCCCGCGGTCAAGCCGATCAAGGCCGGCGGCGCCAAGCCGCCGGTGGTGGAGAAGATCCCCACCCAGGAGAAGATCGTGTTCATCACGATCGACGACGGGTCGGAGAAGGACCCCAAGTTCCTGGACATGATGCGCGACCTGCGGATCCCGGTGTCGATGTTCCTCAACGACACCTACGTGCGGCAGGATCCGGAGTACTTCCGCAAGCTCCAGGCACTGGGTGCCACGGTGCAGAACCACACGCTGTCCCACCCCGACCTCAAGACGCTGAGCGCGGACGCGCAGAAGCACCAGATCTGCGGCCAGCAGGACCGGCTCGCCGAGGTCTACGGCAAGCGCCCGACGTTGTTCCGCCCGCCCTACGGCAACTGGAACGCGACCACGCAGACGGTGGTCGGCGGCTGCGGCGGGATCGAGGCCATCGTCAAGTGGCAGGAATCGATGCAGATCAACGACATGCAGTACGTCGGCGAGAAGAAGCTGCACCCGGGCGACATCATCCTGGCCCACTTCCGCGGGCCGAGTGATCTCAAGGGAACCACGATGACCGAGATGTTCGGCAACATGCTGCGCAAGATCCAGGCCCAGGGCTACACCGTCGCGCGCCTGGAGGACTACATCGGCTAGCCCCGTTCGACCCGGCCGGGCGGACAGCGCTACCCCGTCGACACCGGCTGCGCGATCAGCATCGTGGGCGCGCCCGCCACCCGGGTCAGCAGCACCGTGGCCGCGTTCGGGCCGGTCGGCCTGACCCGGCGGCGGACCTCCTCCGGCTCGACCGCCGAGCCGCGCTTCTTGACCGTGAGGTTGCCGACGCCGCGCTCGCGCAGCAGCGCCTTGAGCCGCTTCAGGTTGAACGGCAACACGTCGGTGATCTCGTACACGCTCGCGAACACCGTGCCCACCAGGTGGTCCGAGGTCAGGTAGGCGATCGTCTCGTCCACCAGGTTGCCGTTCACCAACTCGCCCACCTCGGACACCAGATGCGCCCGGATCACCGCGCCGTCCGGCTCGTAGAGGTAGCGGCGGACCGGGCCCACCGGTGCCGGGCGGACCCGACCCGAGGTCAGCGCCGCGCCGCCGGGCAACACCGTGGCGCGCAGGCCGGCGTGCGCGAGCCGGCCCCACCACAACACCGCCTCCTTGACGTCGCCGCGATCGGAGACCCACTCGGCCTCCATGCCCTCGGGCACGATCTCGTGCGGGATGCCCGGCGCGACCTTGGCCGCGCCGCAGGGCACTTCGGCGGCGAGCCTGCTCAGGAAGGAGAACGGCGGCGAGTACGCCTCGGGGTCGAAGGTGCGCCCGCGGGCGGTGCGTCGGGACGGGTCGATCAGCGCCGCGTCGAAGCCGCCCAGGTCCACCTCGGTCACGTCCGCGCACTCGACGGTGAGCCGATCCGCCACCCCCAGCACGTCCGCGTTGGCCCGGGCCACCGCGCAGGTCAGCGGGTCCAGGTCGACCGCGTGCACGGTGATCCCGGCCCGGGCCAGCGCGAGCGCGTCGCCGCCGATGCCGCAACACAGGTCCACCGCCCGGTCGATGCCACCCGCCGCGACCAGCCGGGCGGCCCGGTGCTCGGCCACCGGGGTGCGGGTGGACTGCTCCAGCCCGTTCGCAGTGAAGTACATCCGCGCCGCGTCCGCGCCGAACTTGGCCCGCCCGCGCTGTCGCAGCCGGGACTGGGTGAGCGCGGCGGCCACCAACTCCGCCGGGTGCTCACGACGCAGCCGGGTGGCCCACGACAATTCGTCGCCGACCTCGTGGTCGGCGAGCAGGTCCAACAGCGAACGGCCCTCGTCGGTCAGCAGCGCGGTGAAAGCTTCGGTGTGCACGCGGCCATTCTCGCCGAGCACGGCCGGGCACGATCCGAAGGCGGCATGAACGGGCCGGTAGGGACGAGACCGGTATGAACAATGCGGTCCGACGCGCTGAATCTGGCACTCTGGTTGACGGAGTGCTAACCGCCACCTAGTGTCTGTGCTGGCACTCTCCCCATGAGTGTGCCAGTGCGATTCGAGCAGGTCCGGCACCCGCGACGACGGATCTGTCCCATTCGCCGACAGACATTTTTCCGTGAGATCTCCGAAGGGGGAGGTCGCATCGTGACGACCGCCAACACCAAGGTTGCCATCAAGCCGCTCGAGGACCGCATCGTGGTTCAGACGCTTGAGGCCGAGCAGACCACCGCGTCGGGTCTCGTGATCCCGGACACCGCCAAGGAGAAGCCCCAGGAGGGCGTCGTCCTGGCCGTGGGCCCGGGTCGTTTCGAGGACGGTCAGCGTCTGCCGCTCGACGTGAGCGTCGGTGACACCGTGCTGTACAGCAAGTACGGCGGCACCGAGGTGAAGTACAACGGCGAGGAATACCTCGTTCTCTCGGCCCGCGACGTGCTCGCGATCATCGAGAAGTGACATCGCGCTGACGCGCCGGAACCGGTGACGGTTCGACGACCCCGCCCCGGATCGCCCTGCCCTCGCGGCCGGTGGACCCGGGGCGGAGTCGGTTGTACGACGTCGACTAGCAACCTTTAAGGACGAAGACCCTCATGGCGAAGATCCTCCAGTTCGACGAGAAGGCCCGACGGTCGCTGGAGCGCGGCGTCAACGCGCTGGCCGACACCGTCAAGGTCACGCTCGGCCCCAAGGGCCGCAACGTCGTGATCGACAAGAAGTTCGGTGCCCCGACCATCACCAACGACGGCGTGACGATCGCCCGTGAGGTGGAGCTCGAGGACCCGTACGAGAACCTCGGCGCGCAGCTCGCCAAGGAGGTCGCGACCAAGACCAACGACATCGCGGGTGACGGCACCACCACCGCGACGGTGCTCGCCCAGGCGCTGGTGCGCGAGGGTCTGCGCAACGTGGCCGCCGGTGCGGCCCCGATGGACCTGAAGAAGGGCATCGACCTCGCCGTCGCCGCGGTGTCCGAGCAGCTTCTCAAGACCGCCCGCGCGATCGACGGCAAGGACGACATCGCCGCCGTCGCCGCGCTCTCGGCGCAGGACAAGCAGATCGGCGAGCTGATCGCCGAGGCCATGGACAAGGTCGGCAAGGACGGTGTCATCACCGTCGAGGAGTCCCAGACCATGGGTCTGGAGCTGGAGTTCGCCGAGGGCCTCCAGTTCGACAAGGGCTACCTGTCGCCGTACATGGTCACCGACCAGGAGCGGATGGAGGCCGTCCTCGACGACCCGTACATCCTGATCCACCAGGGCAAGATCTCGGCCATCGCCGAGCTGCTCCCGCTGCTCGAGAAGATCATCCAGGCCGGCGCGTCCAAGCCGCTGCTGATCGTCGCCGAGGACGTCGACGGCGAGGCGCTGTCGACCCTGGTCGTGAACAAGATCCGCGGCACGTTCAACGCCGTCGCGGTCAAGGCCCCGGGCTTCGGTGACCGCCGCAAGGCGATGCTGGAGGACATGGCGATCCTGACCGGCGGTCAGGTCATCGCCCCCGAGGTCGGCCTCAAGCTCGACCAGGTCGGCCTGGAGGTGCTGGGCAGCGCCCGTCGCATCACCATCACCAAGGACGCGACCACCCTGGTGGACGGCGCCGGCGACGCCGCCGCGATCGCGGACCGGGTCAAGCAGATCAAGCGCGAGATCGACGACACCGACTCGGACTGGGACCGCGAGAAGCTCCAGGAGCGCCTCGCGAAGCTGGCCGGCGGCGTGTGCGTGATCCGTGTGGGTGCGGCCACCGAGGTCGAGCTCAAGGAGAAGAAGCACCGTCTCGAGGACGCGGTCTCCGCGACCCGCGCGGCCATCGAGGAGGGCATCGTCGCCGGCGGCGGCACCGCCCTGGTGCACGCCGTCTCCGTGCTCGCCGAGAACCTCGGCCAGAGCGGCGACATCGCGACCGGCGTCTCGGTCGTGCGTCGTGCCGCGGTCGAGCCGCTGCGCTGGATCGCCGAGAACGCGGGCCTCGAGGGCTACGTGATCGTCAACAAGGTGCAGGAGCTCGGCGTCGGGCACGGCTTCAACGCCGCCACCGGCGAGTACGGCAACCTGGTCGACTCGGGCGTCATCGACCCGGTCAAGGTGACCCGTTCCGCGCTGCAGAACGCCGCGTCGATCGCGTCGCTGCTGCTCACGACCGAGACCCTGGTCGTCGAGAAGCCGGCCGAGGAAGAGCCCGCCGGGCACAACCACGGCGGCCACGGCCACGCGCACTAGTTCCACCCGCGACACCCGACGGGCCCGACCGCTTTCCAGCGGTCGGGCCCGTCGGCCTTTCCGGTGCCGGCTCGATCTGCGAGAGTGCCGGGAGTCGTGAACTGACGGACCGTCAGGACTGTGGTTCGGGCGTCGGCCGTCGGTCGAGCACCATCGAAGGAGAAGCATGGGTACCTACGCGATCACCGGCGCGGCCTCGGGCCTGGGCGCCGCCACCAAGGCCCGGCTGGAGGCGGACGGTCACCGGGTGATCGGCGTCGACCTGCACGACGCCGACGTCGAGGTGGACCTGAGCACCGCCGAGGGCCGCGCCGAGGCGATCACGAAGGTCACCGAACTGTCCGGCGGCGCGCTGGACGGTTTCGTGCCGTTCGCCGGCCTGGCGGCGGCCACCGGGCGCCCGGGCGGCCTGCTGGTGGCGGTGAACTACTTCGGCGCGATCGACCTCCTGGAGGGGCTGCGCCCGCTGCTCGCGGCCGGGACGAACGCCTCCGTCGTGCTGATCAGCTCCAACTCCACGACGGCCCAGCCGAACTGGCCGGTCGAGGTGGCCGAGCTGTGTCTGGCGGGCGACGAGGCGGGCGCGACGAAGGCCACCGAGGCGTTCGGCGACCTCGCCGCGCTGCAGGCCTACCCGGCGACCAAGGCCGCGCTCGCGTGGTACGCGCGCACCAAGTGCGCCGAGTACATCGCGGACGGGATCCGGCTGAACGCGATCGCGCCGGGCCTGATCGAGACCCCGATGACGGCCGAGGGGCGCAAGGACCCGCTGACCGCCGAGGGCATGGAGATGTTCCTGAGCACCATCCCGGCCGGTCGGGGCGGTCGGCCCGAGGAGATCGCCGCACTGGTGGCGTTCCTGCTCGGCGGCGAGTCGACGTTCTTCGTCGGTTCGGTGGTCTTCTGCGACGGCGGCACCGACGCGGCGTTCCGCGGCAAGGACTGGCCGAAGGTGTGGGAGATGGACATGTCCGCCTTCCGGTAGGCGACCGCTCGACCGCACGTGGTGACACGTGCGTGACGAGGCTCGGCGGCCCGTCCCCGCCGATGACCCGACCGATGCGCGCCGATGCCCGCCGCAACTACGAGCGCCTGCTCGCCGAGGCCCGGCTGTTGTTCGCCGAGCACGGCGTG
>NZ_JBEXUX010000008.1:0-18205 GCF_040629175.1 Embleya sp. NPDC005971
GCCGACCAAAGCGCACGTCCCGTCGGGAACCCCCACCCCCGGCAGCCACTACGCCGGCGGCGGCCCACCCCACGAATCAGCCCGGCCCCGACCCCCGCAACCAAAAGCCCAACACCCGCCGTGAACACCCCACCCAGCCCAACCCACCCACCCAACCCCACCCACCCCACCCACCCCACCCCCCCCGACCGGGTGCGCGACCAAAACGCAGCCGACCCCGGCCGTCGAAACGGTCGGGGTCGGCTGTGTTTGGTGGGCCGCGCCTCCCGATCGCGAAGCAGGCGCGGCCGTTCGGGGTGCCGCCAGAGCCCGGAGAGCACCGAGCGGCGGAGCGCAGGGCTACAGCAGGTCCACCTCCGGGAACGCCTCGCCGCCCGACAGCAGCGCGTATCCCGGGCCGCGGTCGAAGAACGGCTCGACCTCGGGGCGCTCCGCGCGAACGGAGGCGCGCAGCGCGGTGGTTGCCGCCTCGTCCACGGCCAGGTCGTCGCCCTCGCCGGTGAGCACGACGCCGTAGTCGTCGGCCGCGGCGGCGCGGGAGACCTTGCCCCAGCGCACGTCGCGCAGCACCGACTCGGTCTTGCGGTCCAGCGGGTCGCCCCAGCCGCCACCGCCGGTGGTGCGGATCCGGATCACCTCGCCGGCCTTGACCGGTTCGTCGTCGACCAGGCCGTCCATCTCGCGCTCGTTGGGGCCGCCCGGGTCGATCACCACCTGGAAGGAGCGGCCGGCCTTGCCGCCCTTGACTCCCCAGCAGGACAGGATCGAGCGGTCCGCGATGGACATGAAGGACGCGTCGAGCAACATCCGGATGTGCTTCTCGTAGCCCAGGCCGCCGCGGAACTGCCCGGGGCCGCCCGAGTCGGCGGCCAGACCGAGCCGCTCGACCAGGAACGGGAAGCGGGATTCGGTGAATTCGGTGGGCAGGTTGCGCGAGTCGGGCACCACGTGGATGGTGTCCTCGCCGTCCGCGTAGTAGCGCCCGCCGGAACCGCCGCCGAGCACCTCGCGCATCAGGTACGAGCGGCCGTCCGCGTCGTGTCCGTACACACCGGTGTAGCGGATCGTCTCCTGGTCGGCGGGCATCTTGCCGTCGACGGCCTTGGCCAGCACGCCGGCCAGCACGCCGAGCAGGCGCAGGATGACGAAGGTACGGGCGTTGGTCGGCGCCGGGAAGATCGGCGTGAGCAGCGTGCCCTTCTCCGGGAACTTCATCTCGATCAGCGGCACCACGCCCTCGTTGACGTCGAGTTCGGCCATCCGCTCGGGGGTGTCCGCGAGGTTGCGCAGGATCGGTGCGAGCCACTTCTTGAGGAAGTTGCCGTCGGCGTAGTCGCCGCAGTGGTTGATCGGGCCCTTGGCCTGGCGGGACGTACCGGTGAAGTCGATGACGATCTTCTCGGGCGTCTTGGTCAGGGTGATCCGCTGCGTGTGCAGCATCGGCTCGTCCACGCCGTCGTGTTCGGCGTAGTCCTCCCACACGTACTCGCCGTCCGGGATCTTGGAGAGGATCTCGCGCCGGTAGGTCTCGGTGGTCTTGTCCAGGATCGCGTCGAAGCACGCCTCGACGGTCTCCCGGCCGTAGCGCTCGAAGAGTTCGCCCAGTCGGCGCGAACCCATCAGGCACGCCGAGCACTCGGCGTCCAGGTCGGCCGCGAGCGAGTCGGGCATCCGCGAGTTGCGGGTCATGATGCGCAGCGCGGCCTGGTTCGGCACGCCCTGGTCCCACAACTTGATCGGCGGGACCATCAGGCCCTCTTCGTACACGCTGGTCGCGCCCGAGGGCATCGACCCGGGGCAACAACCGCCGATGTCGTCGTGGTGGCCGAACGCCTGGACGAAGGCGACCACTTGCCCGTCGGCGAAGACCGGGACGGTGACGCACAGGTCGGGCAGGTGGCCGATGCCGCCCTCGGACTCGTAGACGTCGTTGTGGAAGAACACGTCGCCCGGACGCATCGTCTCCAGCGGGAAGTCCCGAGCCACCGGGTGCACCAGCGCCGAGTACGAACGGCCGGTCAGCTTGCGCAACTTGCGGTCGTGGATACCGGCCCGGAAGTCGTGTGCGTCGCGGATCATCGGCGAGCGCGAGGTGCGGCCGATCGCGGTCTCGACCTCCATCTCGACGGAGGCGAGGGTGCCCTCGACGATCTCCAGGAGCACGGGGTCCACACCGTGCAGCGCGTCCTGCGCGGTGGTGGCGGTGGCGCTCATGCTCAGGCTCCCTTCGAGGCGGTGTTGGTGGTGTCGCGGGTGACGACGACGTTGCCGTAGGCGTCCACGCGGGCGTCGAAGCCGGGGTGGATCGGGATCGTGGAGCCGAACTCCTCGATGATGGCCGGGCCGCTCACCAGGTCGCCCGGGGCCAGTTCGGCCCGCGCGTACACGGCGGTGTCCACGTACCCGTCACGGTCGACGAAGCACACCGGGCGGGTGCCGGTCCGGGCCCGCTCGACGCCGCCGTCGCGCCCGGGCAGTTCGCGCAGTTCGGGGCGGCGGATCGGGCCGACGCCGGTGACCCGCAGGTTCACCCACTCCACGGGCTGGCTCGCGTCGCCGCGGAAGTTGTAGCCGTACAACTGCTCGTGCGCGGCGTGGAAGCCCTCGGCGACCGCGTCGGCGAGTGCCGCGTCGAACGGCCCGTCCGGCACCGGCACCCGCACCTCGAACGCCTGGCCGAAGTAGCGCAGGTCGGCGGTGCGCACGTAGCGGTGGTCCTCGGCCGCGAAGCCCTCCTTGTCCAGGGCCTCGCCCGCCTTGCCCGCCAGTTCGGCGTAGATGCCCGCCACCTTGGGGTGGTCGAGATCCGGGTGGCCGCCGACGGCGGTCTGCACGTAGTCGCACCGCACGTCGACGGTGAGCAGGCCGAACGCCGAGACGTTGCCGGGGTCGCGCGGCACGATGACGCCGGCCAGGCCGAGGATGTCGATCAGCCGGCACAGCAGCAGCGAGCCGGAGCCGCCGAAGGTGGCCATGGTGAAGTCGCGCACGTCCAGGCCACGCTTGACGGTGATCTGGCGCAGCGCGTTGGCCTGGTTCCAGGCGGAGATCTCCAGGATGCCGGTGGCGCACTGTTCGACGCCGATGCCCAGTTCGGCGGCGAACTTGGTCAGGCCCTCGCGGGCGGCGTCCACGTCGAGCGGGATCTCGCCGCCGAGCAGGTGCGGGGGGATCCGGCCGAGCAGCACGTGTGCGTCGGTGATGGTCGGCTCGGTGCCGCCCTTGCCGTAGCACAGCGGGCCCGGGTCGGCGCCGGCCGAGCGGGGGCCGACCTTGAGCGTGCCCTCGGGCGAGATCCAGGCGATCGAGCCGCCGCCGGCGCCGACGGTGACCACGTCGATCATCGGGATCTTGGAGGGGTAGCGGCCGATCGAGCCCTCGGTGGTCAGCGTCGGTTCGCCGCCCAGCACCACCGACACGTCGGTCGAGGTGCCGCCGCCGTCGCAGGTCAGCACCTTGTCGAAGCCGGCCTTCTCGGCGATCAGCGCGGCGCCCAGGGCGCCGGCGGCCGGGCCGGACAGCACGGTGGTGATCGGCTGGTGCACGACCTCCTCGGCGGAGAGCACACCGCCGTTGGACTTCATGATCGCGAACGGCACGCGGCGCGCGGAGTCGGTGCCGCCGGCCTCGGTGGTGAACTCGTCCAGACGCCGGCGAATGCCGCTGACGTAGCGGGCCACCCTCGGCTTGACCGCCGCGTCCACCAGCGTGGTCATCGAACGCTCGTACTCGCGGTACTCCCGCAGCACCTCGGAGCTGATCGAGACCACCGCGTCGGGGTGCTCCTCGCGCAGAATCTCGCGCATCCGCAGCTCGTGCGCGGGGTTGGCGTAGGAGTGCAGGAAGCACACCCCGATGGTCGCGATGCCCTGCTCGCGCAGTCGACGGGCGGCGGTACGGGCGCCTTCCTCGTCGAACGGGCGGACCTCGTTGCCCTTGTAGTCGAACCGGCCGCCCACGGTGTGCACCAGGTCCACGGGCACGATCCGGTCGGGCTTGACCCAGAAGTAGGAGTTGCCGTAGCCGTCGGGGACGGCCTGGCGGGCGATCTCCAGGATGTACTCGTAGCCCTCGGTGGTGATGAACCCGAGGCGGTCGATCTTGTCTTCCAGGAGCTGGTTGGTGGCCACCGTGGTGCCGTGCGCGACGGCGGTGACGTCGGCTCCGGTGCAGCCGAGCAGGCCCAGCACCTTGTCGATACCGTTCATGAAGCCGTCCGCCGGGTCGGCGGGCGTGGACGGCGTCTTGGTGGTGACGAGCTCGCCGGACTCCTCGTCCAGGGCGACCACGTCGGTGAAGGTTCCGCCGGTGTCGATACCGATCCGGATCCGTCGGCGGGGTCCCGCCGTTGCGGCAGGCGTCATCAGCGCGCTCCAATCGGAGGGGGCAGGGGAATCGCATTCGCGGAGGGCTGGTCGCCCGGCTGCTGTCAGCGATTCAACTTCGCCGCCCCCCACCTCGGAATCGGCAACTTCTGCCAAGGGACTCGGCAACACTTGGTTATTCCCGTGAGCAGCGGCCGGGCATGAGGTCTGGACCAATCCGCCGAAAGCCCCGCTCAGGCCGCTCGTCGATCGACCGAACTCGCCGGTAAGGAACGGAAGTTGCCGAAAAATCGACAGGGCTCGGATAGGGTCGGCAAACGCGGTGGTCGCAGCGGGTGACCCCACGACACACCGACCCGACACCGACGAGGAGCACCATGGCCGAGCGCGAGCAGGACGAATGGGGCTTCTCCACACCGCCGGCCGGCGAGTCGCCCGAGGACTGGGCGCCGACCGGCATCGACATCACGGTGCCCAGCATCGCCCGGGTCTACGACGCGATCCTGGGCGGCAAGAACAACTTCGCGGTGGACCGGGCGATCGCCGACGAGGCGCTCAAGGATCTGACCAACGAGGGCGCCTGGGCCAACCGGCACATCCTGGCCCGCGGCGTGCGCTACATGGCGGCCGAGGGCATCGACCAGTTCGTCGACCTGGGATCCGGGCTGCCGACCGTGCAGAACACCCACGAGGTCGCCCAGGAGGTGAATCCGAACGCCGCGGTCGTCTACGTGGACAACGACCCGATCGTGCTCGCGCACGGTCGCGCGCTGCTCGCCGAGAACCACCGCACCCGGGTGGTCACCGCCGACCTGCGCGATCCGGCGGCCGTGCTCGCCCTGCCGGAGCTGCGCGAACTGGTGGACCTGAGCCGACCCGTGGGCCTGCTCCTGGTGGCTGTCCTGCACCACCTCGCCGACCACGAGGACCCGGCCGGCGTGGTCCGCGCCTACCGCGACGCACTGCCCCCGGGCAGCTACATATTCATCACGCACTTCTGCGACTCCACGCCGGAGGGCCGCGCGCTGGAGAAGATCTTCCTGACCCAACTGGGCAGCGGACGTTTTCGCGCCCTGGAGGAGATCGAGGGCTACTTCGCGGGCCTGGAACTGGTCGAACCCGGCGTGGTTCTGCTCCCCCTGTGGCGTCCGGACGAGCCGGTCGTCGAACCGCTCACTCCCGAGGGCCACCTGTCGGTGGGCGGCATCGGCCGACTGCCCCGATGACCTCGCCGATCAGCCTCCCCGCCCCGGACGCGGTCCGGGGTCGGGCCCGCGGTCGTCCGGGTCGGCGCCTCGGTCGTCGGCCGTGTGCGTTCGACCGGGAGCGTGGCTGGGGTGTGCCCCGTGCGGCACACGCGCCGCACCCGGAGCGTCCAGGCGCAACCACCGCAGGTAACCGAACAGACCCACCACGCACAGCGTGAGCACGGTCATGCCGATCGCCACCAGGTCGACCACCGCGGACGCGGTCAGGACCGCCGCGACCAGCATGGCCATCGCGGCACCGGACAACGTCAAAGCCGACCACTTCGCCGCCCGCGTACGGTCCAGTGCCCGCACCGGCACATGCAGAGGCACCCGCAGTCGCCGTAGCGGGTGCACACGGACACGCACGCGTCGTCGGCGCGGAGCCGAGCCGGATTTCGGGTCTATTTTCGGGTCTATCGGGTCCTCGAACACGTGCCACAGCGCGACGAACTGCTCGTCCTGGAGCAGCGACTTCTCCAGCCGAGCGAGCACCCGGCGTTCCCGGCCCGAAAGCGAAGGTCCGTCCACCACGTCCACCTCCCATCCGGGACCGCGGCACGGCCGAGAGGCGGGGTGCGCCGGGCGGTATCCGCCGAGGCGAACCGTTCGCCGGCGGAGCCGACCGGCGGCCCGGTCTTGGGTTCGGATCACTGTCTGGGTTCGGATCACCGACCAGGTGCTACAAGCGGCGCAGTCCGACCACGCCGCGCAGCGCGAGAATCAGCGCCATCAGGCACGCCACGCCGCCCACGATCACGTTGCTCGTGATGGTGCGGGTGGTGTCGACGGCACCGTTGACGGCCCACGGGGCCACGATCGTCCAGACACCGATGCAGAACGCGGCCCAACTCATCGCATGCGTGCGCCCGAAGGCGGAGCCCAAGCCGCCCATCAGAAACGCGAGCGCCACGCCGGTGATCAGGTTGACCGTCGTCAGAGTCGTGAACCCGTTGAACCCGACGATCCACGGGGATGCCGCCAGGTAGACGCCGCACAGCATGCCCAGAGCCTCGGCCGCCTGTGCCACCGGGCCGGTCGTGGCCCGTTCGGAGTGGGCTCGAAGGGTGACTATGTCCGGATGCTGCTCAATCGGTGACGCTGTCGACGAGGACACGTCCACCACCCTCTTTCCGAGGAATCGCGGTCCCCCGGTTGATAGCCCACGCACCTGCGGCTAATCCGCCTAAACCTGAATATTTACCGCATATTTTCCTCACCGAGTTGACTCGACGCCTACATATCTAGAAACTTGGATGCAACCCCGCTTCGGAAGGTACTCCGTGGACCCGCTGGCCATTCACAAGGCGCTCGCCAACCCGGCACGGCTCCGGTTCATGCAGTGGCTGAAGGAGCCCGCGAAGTACTTCGACGAGAACTCCTACCGACAGCAGGGCCTGGGCTTCCACATCGGCGTGTGCGTCGGCGACATCCAGGCCCGGGCCGGGCTGGCCCAGTCGGTGGTGTCCGGCTACCTCCAGACACTCAAGGACGCCGGCCTGCTCGACTCGGAGCGCATCGGCAAGTGGACCTACTACCGCCGCAACGAACGGGCGATCGCCGACTTCGCGGAGTACGTCCGCACCGACCTCTGACCGGATCGAACCGGGAGCGCGGCACCCCCCGTCCCGCACCACCACGATCCCCGCCGACGCCGCACGCGGCCGGCGGGGGCGGGCATCGCCATGCCCCGAGTCATGGCCTAACCCATCTACATATCTCGATATGTATCGAGAACGAAAGGCCGGATGCCCCGATGAGAAACACCTCCCTGATGATCCTGACCCTCGCCCTGGGCGTGTTCGGGATCATCACCACCGAGATGGGCATCGTCGGCGTACTGCCGCAGGTGGCGGACGAACTCGACGTCAGCGCGTCCACCGCCGGGCTGCTCGTCGGCGTCTTCGCCCTGGTGATCGCGGTGTCCGGGCCGTTCATGACGCTGCTCGCCTCGGGCATCGACCGCAAGAGCGTGCTCGCGACCGCGATCGCCGTGTTCGCCGTGTCCAACGCGGTGTACGCGCTGACCACCCGGTTCGACGTGATGCTCGCCTTCCGGATCATCCCCGCCGTCTTCCACCCGGTGTTCTTCTCGGTCGCGCTGGCGACCGCAGCCGGGCTGGTGCCCGCCCGGGACGCGACCCGGGCCACCACGCGCGTGTTCGGCGGCGTCACCGCGGGCTTCGCCTTCGGCGTGCCGCTGACCTCCTATCTGGCCGAACACCTCTCCCTCCAGGCCGCGTTCTGGTTCGCCGCCGTGGTCAACCTGATCGCGTTCGTGGGCATCCTGCGCTTCCTCCCGGCGATGCCGGTGGAGCGGCGACACTCCTACGGCGCCCAGGTGGGCGTGCTGCGCGGCGGCCGGATCTGGCTGACCATCCTGTCCGTGGTGCTGGTCTTCGCGGCCATGTTCTCGGTCTACGGCTACTTCGCCGAATACCTGGGCGAGGTCACCGACCTGGACGGGTCCTGGGTCGGCGCGCTGCTGATGGCGTTCGGCGTCGTGATGATCCTGGGCAACTTCGCGTTCGGCGCCCTGTTGCGGCGCGACCCGATTCGCACGGTGCTGCTGTTTCCCGCCCTGTGCCTGGCCGTCTACCTGCTGCTCTACGCGGTCGGCCCGTACGCCGCGGCCATGATCGTCGCGGTCCCCCTCTGGGGCGCGGTGCACTCCGGCGGGCTGATCGTCAGCCAGAGTTGGCTGGGACGCGACGCCCGGGACTTCCCCGAGTTCGGCAACAGCCTGTTCATCTCCTTCTCCAACCTGGGCATCACCGCGGGCACCACGGTCGGCGGTTGGGTGCTGAGCGCCGCCGGCGCACACCGACTGGCCTGGGTCGGCGCCGCCTTCGCCGTGGCCGCACTCGCCACGATGCTGCTACGCCTCCGCCTGGACCGCGTCGACCGGCACCGGCAAGGAGCGTCGACGCCCGCCCCCACCCGGCTGCCGACACCGGACACCCTCACCCCGGCCGAACCGGCGTAGGTCCGATCCGGCGGACCCCGGCGAGCCGGGTCGCACGGGTGGGGCGGGAGCTCAGGACGACGAATCGGCGAGCGTGCCGATCAGCGCGCGATACGCGTCCTTCATCGGCAGTTCCCGCTCCACCCGCACCCGCCGCCGGACGGCCGAGACCTCGACCTCGCGGACCGGGTCGTAGCCGACACGTTCGAAGGTCTCCCACCACACGCCGACTCCGCGCCGCTGCCATGTGGGCAGTTCGTCGAAGTTCACGCCGTGCGCGAAGAGCAGCTCGTGTTTGTCCGCCTTCGAACTCCGCGCCAACGCCTGCGTGGCCGCCCGGGCGGACTTCCCCTCCTTGCGCAGCGTCCAGTAGCACCAGCCGTTGAGCGCACACCGCGCGGCATCGGCCTGCCGCCAGGAGAAGTAGTCGACCACGTCACCGACGCCCGCCCCCATCCAGATCCGGCTGTCGAAGTGAGCGGGGATCCCCGCGCGGTGGGTGAACGTCGCGGACGCGATCCCGGCGGTCACCGAGACCAGCTTCTCCACCTCCCGACCGAACATGTCGAACGAGGGGTCCAACAGGATCGATATCTCGTCGCTCTCGGTGTAGGCGTAGCGGGCGTCGAGTTCGGTGAACAACGTCTGTGCGGTCTCGGCCATGAGCGCGCCGAATCGCTCGTCGAAGGGCTTGTCGAAGTGCTCCTCGGTGAAGCGGGAGAACGACCGGCCGTCCACCCGGATCACCGTCCACGCGCCGGGCAGCAGGACCAACGAGTGGAACCACTCCCGCGAACGTTGCGCCGCCTCGAATCGATCGGCATCCATCGCCCCGTCACCCCTCGCTCGCCGTCTCGACCACGAACCCGCCCGCACCGTCGAACCGCACGACGTACAGGGCGTCGAACCCCTCGTCCGTCCCCGGCGCCCGCAGCCGCCTCAGCGTGTCACGAACACCCACGTCGGGCACTCGGGTTTTCCCCTCCCGCTCGGCGTTGCGCGCGAAGGATCCGGCCGGATCCGGCGGAAACCAATAGCCGACCACATCCGCGCCCCACACCCGGGCGAGTTCGATGATCGGCCGTCGATCCTCCGGCGCGGGATTGGTGTTGTCGACGGCCACGTCACGACCGGCCGCCAACGCCTGCTCGATCAGTCGCTGCTGCCGACGCTGTCGGTTCCGGGCCCGCGGGAAGTCGTCCTTGCTCACGTGCACGTGTGTCGCGGCCAGGACGGTTCGGTGGAAGGTGGATTTACCCGATGCCTGGAGCCCCATCAAAATCGCGACCTGCATGTCGGTTCCGCCCCCCGCTCTCGCCCACGCGCCGGTGGCTCTCTCGATCGATCGATCACCGGAATCCTGTCGGGTGGGCGCGCGGATCGGTGCCGCGGAGGGTGTGCGGCCCTGATCGGGTTGGGTCGTTCGGGGGTTTGGTGATCGGGGCTGTGCACACTGTGAGCATGGAAAAGCTCTCCTTGGATGCCCAGGTCCGCGAACTGCTCAAGCTCGCCGCCGCCTCGTCGACCGGACGCAGCGCCCATACGGTGTACGGCGGCCACGAACACACGTTGCGGCAGACGCTGATCGTGCTGACCGCGGGCACCGTGTTGGCCGAGCACGAGAATCCCGGCGAGGCGACGTTGATGGTGTTGCGCGGGCGGGTCGTGTTGATCGGTGACGATGCGTCGTGGGAGGGGCGGTCCGGCGATTTTCTGGTCGCCCCGAAGACGCGGCACAGCCTGGAGGCGCTGGAGGATTCGGCGGTGCTGCTCACCGTGGCCAAGCGCGGCTGACCGCATCGGTCGTCGGTCGCTGCTCGACATTCGGCCCGGGCGGGAGAGCGTGCCGCCCGGGCCGGGCCGGTTCATATGTACTGGTGAACCTACTGCATCACGGCGTGGGAGCGGCGTCCCGAGCACAGCGGAATCCGGTGTTGCCACTGGAGCCGTCCGGGGTGTTGGCCGTGCGTGCCGCCACCCGGTAGCGGTTGCAGTACGAGTCGTGGCACAGGTAGGACCCGCCGCGCAGCACCTTGTCCCGGCCCGTGGCGGGCCCGGTCGGGTTCACCGCTGGGTGCGCGCCGCCGTGGTCGACCGACCACCAGTTCGCGCACCACTCCCACACGTTGCCGGACACGTTGTACAGCCCGAACCCGTTGGGCTCGAAGGCGCGCACGGGTGCGGTGCCGCGGTACCCGTCCGCGGCGGTGTGCTTGGTGGGGAAGCTGCCGCGCCGGATGTTGCGGCGGTACTCGCCGCCCGGCTCCAATTCGTCGCCCCACGGGTAGCGCCGCCGCGCCAAGCCGCCGCGCGCCGCGTATTCCCACCCGGTCTCGGTGGGCAGCCGCTTGCCCGCCCAGCGGGCGTAGGCGTCCGCGTCGTGCCGGCTCACGTGCACCACCGGGTGGTCGCCGCGCTCCTCGATCGAGCTGCCCGGCCCCTCCGGCAGCCGCCAACTCGCGCTCCGCGCACCCCGCACCACCACGGCGCCCGCTCGGGTCGAGGGGCGCCGCGCCGCAACGTGCCGGGCAGGAAGGCCGCGAACACGTACGACCAGCCCAGCCGTTCGGCCTCGGTGCGGTAGTCGGTCGCGGCGACGAACTCGGCGAACTCGGCGTTGCGCACCGCGCACACGTCGATCCGGAACGGGTCCACCCGCACCGGGCGCACCGGGCCCTCGCCGTCGGAGGGGAAGCCCTCGGCGTCCTCGGTGCCCATCGGGAACCCGCCGCCCGGCAGCAGCACCATCGCGTCGTCGGCGGCTGCGGCTGCCGGCGCCTCGCGGCGGGCCGCGGGCTGCGTGATCGAGAGCGCCGGGGAGAGCGCGGGCGAGGCGCCGCGTGCGGGCATGCAGCAGCTCTTGGGGGTGTCGGACGGGTCCATCGGCTGCTCCTCGTCGTCGGTCGCACTGCGCGAGCATTATGTTCCACGGCATATAAGCAGGCGTGGGCACGGTCGACTGCGGCGGTAGCCGCGCACAGCGGGCGCGGGCGGCCGCCGGCCGGCACGCCGGCATCATGGGCGGGCCCGAGCGGCTCCGACCCGAGGTAGGCATGCGCGTGATGAACCCGTTCGACGTCGAGACGCTACCGGTCGGCCCGTGGCGCAACGGCGGTGGCGACACCCGCGAGATCGGGTCGCAGTCGCCCCCGCACGCGGCCGAGGCGGACTTCGACTGGCGCGCGAGCATCGCGACGATCGCCGCCGACGGGCCGTTCTCCGCGTTCCCCGGCGTCGATCGCACGATCACCCTGCTGGCGGGCGACGGCGTACATCTGGTCGGCGACGACGGGCTCGACCACCGGCTGGACCGGCTCGGCGAACCCTTCGCCTTCTCCGGCGACACGGCGCTGCGGGCCACGCTGCTGGGCGGCGCCACCCGGGTGCTCAACATCATGACCCGGCGTGGGCGATGGGCCGCCCGGGTGCATCGGGTGCACGCGCCGGTGCGCCCGCCTGCCGGGCACGCGGGCGTGTGGTACGTGCTGTCCGCGCCGGCCGACGACGCGCCCGGGGCGGGGCCGCGGGCCGGGCAGGGCGTGTGGTGGGCGAGCGGCGCCGCCGAGGCGACGGCGCCGCTCGCGACCGGTGCGGTCGCGCTGTGGGCGGACCTTCGTCCGCCGGGGTAGGGGTGCGGGTGGGGCGTCGGCCGTCAGGGCATCGTGCGCAGGTGCGCCGAGATGCTGTTGGCCAGGGCGTAGCCGGCGGTCGCGTCCCAGTTGACCGACCACGTCATCGCGCCGCGGATGCCGGGCGCGGTGGTGGTGGGCCGGAAGCTCCCGCAGTTGGTACCCGCGGCCAGGCAGTCCAGGGCGTTGTTCACCACGCCGGGTGAGACGTAGCCGCTGCCGGCCGCGCGCCCGGTGGCCGGCACGCCGAGTGCGACCTGATCGGGACGCAGGCCGCCCTGGAGCTGGATGCACGCCTGGGCGGTCAGGAAGTCCACGCCGCCCTGGGCGTAGAGCTTCTGGTCGCAGCCGAACATGGTTCCGGAGTTGTAGTACTGCATGTGCACGATGGTCAGGATGTCCTTGATGCCCAGGGCGAGTTGGAAGTACGCGGCCTGGTTGGACTGCATGTCCAGGGTCTGCGGGGCCATCGTGATGATCAGGCTCGTGCCGATCTGCGCCCGGATGGCGCGCAGCGCGGTGGCCATGTAGGTGGGGCTGACCCCGTTCTCCAGGTCGATGTCGACGCCGTCGAAGCCGTATTCGCGCAGCAGCGCGGTGGTGGTGCTCGCGAAGGTGGCGACCGACGCGCTGTCGCCGACCCAGACCGCGCCGAGTTCGCCGCCGACGGACAGGATCACCTTCTGGCCGCGGGCGTGCATCAGCGCGACGTCGGCCTTGAGGTCGGCGTTGGTGTAGCCGCCGAGCGCGGTGGACAGGCCCGGGTCGACGCCGAAGGTGACCGCGCCCCAGCGGGTGCGGTCGGCCTCGGCGAACGCCACCGCGACCAGGTTGTAGGACGTGGGGACGTCGCGCAGGCGCAGGTTCGAGGAGCCGTTGACGAAGTTGTGCCAGTAGCCGGTCATCACCCGCTTGGGCAGGCCGGTCGGGTCCTCGCCGCCGGGCCCGTCCGGGCCGGTGGTGGCGGTGACCGGGGCCGAACGCGCGGACGTGCCCGCGGTGTTGCTCGCGGCGACGGAGAAGGTGTAGCTCGTCTCGGGGGTCAGGCCCGGGATCTCGGCGGCGGGGGCGGCGACGGTGGCCACCTTGGTGTCGGCGCGGTAGACGTCGTATCCGGTCGCGCCGGGGACCGCGGACCAGGTGAGCGAGACGCTGCGGGCGGTGCTGCCGGCCACGGCCAGGCCGGTGGGTACGGCCGGGATCGTGGTGCTGCCGCCGGGGCCGACGAGCGACACGTCGTCCGCGAGGTAGGCGGGTTGTCCGTACCAGCCGTTGAGGAAGAGCGTGACGCTGGTGGTGCGTGGGCCGGTGCGGAACGTGGTGGTGAGTTTTTGCCACGTGGAGGCGGCGGAGGTCCAGGTGGAGACGTCCGTGGTGCCGGTGCCGGTGGCGCCGAGGTAGATGTACGAGCCCTGGACCCAGGCGGATTCGGTGTAGTCGGAGTCGGGTTGCACGGCCACGGTCTGGCTGCATCGGGCGTTGTCGCCGCCCGCCGGAGTGGCCTTGAGGGCGCCGGTGCCGGTGTGCACCGACGTGCTCGTGGCGCTGCCGGAGCCGCCGGAGCAGGTCCAGCCGGACAGGCCGGACTCGAAGCCGCCGTTGACCACCAGTTCGGCGGCGGCGGGTGCGGGCGCGGCGAGCGCGATCAAGCCGGTGGTGGCCATCGCGCATGCGGTGAGCAGGCCGGTCAGGAAGCGGCGCGGGGTGCGGGTGCGCCGGCGGCGGGCGGGGGGCCGGTCCGCGCGGGTGGTTGGGGGACGTGTCGGTGCCATCGTGGGGTGTTCCTCCCGTACCGGCCCGGGCGGTTGCCTGCGGGCGTGGGCGTTGCGTGCAAGGGAGGGTGGACCCGGGTCGGCACCGCACTGCCTGATGGGACGTCAGGCTGCCTCGGCGCAGGGCATGCGCAGGCCGTCCGGGCGCACCCGGGGTGCCGGGATGCCTGTGTGCCAGACGAGTTGACCGCCGGGGCGAGTGAACTGTCAATAGGTCTGGACCAATTGCCTCCCGGCACGGCTCCCGGGCGAACGCCCGCACGGCGAACCGGCGGTCCCCGCAGGAAGAGCGGCGCGGCCCCGGTCGGTCAGGCGCCGGGGACCGGCTGGGGCGGTTGCGGGCCGGTGTAGCGGGCACTCGGGCGGATGATCTTGGTGTCCTCGGCCTGTTCCAGGATGTTCGCGCACCACCCGATCACCCGGCTCACGGCGAATGTCGGGGTGAACATGCTGCGCGGAATCCCGCACAGTTGCATCACCACGCCCGCGTAGAACTCCACGTTGACGTGCAACTCGCGCCCCGGCTTCAACTCGGCCAGGATCCCGGTCACCCGACGGTGCACCGCGGCGGCGAACTCGACCAGCTCGACCCCCTGCGCGTCGGCCTGTTCGGCGAGTTCGGCCGCGATCGCGGCCAGCATCACCGCGCGCGGGTCCTCGGTGCGGTAGACCGCGTGGCCGAAGCCCATGATCCGCTCGCCCGCGCCGATCCGGGCCCGCACCCACGCGTCGATCCGCTCCGGCGAGCCGATCTCGTCCAGCGCCTCCAGGGCCCGATCCGGCGCACCGCCGTGCAGCGGGCCGGAGAACGCGCCGATCGCGCCGGCCACCGCCGAGACCAGGTCCGCTCCCGAGGAAGCGATCACTCGCGCGGTGAACGTGGAGGCGTTGAAGCCGTGGTCGACGGTCGCGATCAGGTAGCGCTCGATCGCGGCCACCTGGACGGGCTCCGGCTCCCTTCCGGTCACCAGGTGGAGCCAGTTGGCCGCCGTGCACAGGTCGGCGCGCGGCTCCAGCGGCTCGGCGCCGGCGCGGATGCGGTGCAGCGCCGCCAGGATGGTCGGCGTCACCGCGCCGATCAGCATCGCGTCCGCAGCGCGCCGCGGCGGCGCGGACTCCCACAGCGGCGGCAGGTTGCGCGCGGCGCCGACCAGCGACAGCGCGGTCCGCAGCCCCGCGAGCGGGTCGAACCGGTCGCCGGCCAGCGCGATCGAGCGCAACACCGGCCGCAACTCCTCGGGCAACACCCGCAGTCGGGCGATCTCCGCGGCGAACGGAGCCTGCTCCTCGGCCGTGGGCAACCGGCCGTGCACGAACAGGAACCACACGTCCTCGAAGCTGCGGGTGCCCGCCAGCTCGATCGCCGAGTACTGCCGGTAGTGGTAGAAACCCTCGGCACCTCGGACGTCGCCCAGTTCGGTGTCGGTGACCACCACCCCCTTCAGGCCCCGGGGTACGTCGATTCGCTCGTTGCCGACGACTGCCATGACATGCCTCCATCCTCGGCGGAGCCGCACGACCCGCCACCACGAATGTCGATCACGGCATCAACTATCGTCAATGTTGACTACATCAATATGAGCCGGAGGTTCGAACGAAATGGCTGGTCGGCGCAAGGTTTCGGGCGGTGGCAGTGAGCAGGATTACCCGCAGGACTACCTGACCACCGCCCAGGCCGCGCAGCGGTTGGGGGTCAAACCCGAGACGATCTACGCCTACGTCAGTCGCGGTCTGTTGACCAGCGTGCGCGAGTCCCGGCAACGCGGCAGCCGGTTCGCCACCGCCGAGGTGGAGGCACTGGCGGAGCGCAGCGGCGGGCGGCGCGACCCCAACGGGTCGATCGAACGCATCCACACCCGACTGACCCTGCTCGCCGACGACCACCTGTACTACCGCGGCCGGGATGTGCGCGAACTGGCCGACCATCCCGTCGAATCGGTGGCGCACTGGTTGTGGCGGGCCGAACTCGCGGACGTGCCCCCGTTCGAGGTCGCCGCCGCACGGGCCGAGGCGGTCCGTCGTACGGTCGCCCTGCTGCCGGACAGCGCCCGGCTGATCGACCGGATCCGGATGATCGTGGCCGCCACCGGCACGACCGATCCGCTGCGCTACGACCTGTCCGAACCGGCGGTCGTGCGCGGCGGCGAGACGCTCTTGGCGGTGATCGCCGACGCGCTGCCGGCGTGTGCGGGCGCCCGACCGCCGACCGGAGCCGCGCTCGCCGAGCGGCTGTGGCCGAAACTCACCGCTCGGCCGGCCACACCGGAGCACCTGTATCTGCTGAACGCCGCGCTGGTGTTGCTGGCCGACCACGACCTGGCGGTGTCGACGTTGGCCGCGCGGGTGGCGGCGAGCGCGCGGGCGGACGTGTACGCCGTGGTGTCCGCCGGGCTGGGTGTGGTCGACGGCCGCCACCACGGCGCGGCGATCGGGCTGACCCACCGCTTCCTGCGCGACGCGCTGGATCCGGCGGGCGGGCCCACGATGGCGGTCGCCGACCGGCTCCGGGCCGGCGAGCATCTGCCCGGCCTGGGCCACGTGCTCTACGTGGACCGCGATCCGCGGGCCGAACTGCTGTTGGGCCTGCTGCGCGAACCGGCCGCGCGGGACGACCGGGTCGCCCGGGTGCTGTCGGCCGTCGATGCGCTGACCGGGGAAACGGCGGCCCGCGAGGACCTGTTCGCCAACGTCGACCTGGCGCTCGCGGCGGTGACGCACGCGATGGACATGCGGCCGGACGCCGGCGAGGCGATCTTCGCGATGGCCCGCACGATCGGCTGGCTGGCCCACGCCCTGGAGGAATACGCCCAACCCGGCCTCCGCTACCGAGCCGTCGGCGTCTACACCGGCCCCCGACCCAACGCGAACTGACCCCGCAACCATGCCGAATCCCACGCGACCCGATCCGGGCGCACCGACCTGCGGGCGAGCGACATCCGGCCCCCCGGCAGGGCCGAACGGATGGCCCGGACACACACGACGACACGTCCACAGGCAGGCGTTGGTCGGGGTGGGCCTGGAACCGCGCCCACCGCGAGGCGACTTGCCCGTCGGCACGCGCCGCCTCGACCCGCACGGATACACGAAACCGCGCCGAGCGCGGGGCCCTTCAGCCGATCGACCCCGGGCGCAGCCCGGCCCGGGGGCCCGGCGCGGCACCGGGCGATACTCGGCCGACGCGCCACCTCGACCCGCACAGCTGCACGGCGACCAACGAAACCGCGCCGAGCGCGGGGCCCTTCAGCCGGTCGGCCCCGGGCGCAGCCCGGCCCGGGGGCCCGGCGCGGCACCAGGCGATACTCGGCCGACGCTTCACCTCGACCCGCACGGGTGCACGGCGATCACCCCGCCGCGCCGAGGGCCGCCTCAGCCGAACTGCCCCGGGGCGCGACCCGGTCCGGGTGGGCCGGCGTAGGACTGGGTGATATTCAGCCACCTCGTCGCCTCGGCGCCGTGCGCCCGGACGGCGAGGTCGTCCGGGTGTCGGCGGCGGGTGACCAGGAGGCAGAAGTCGAGCAACGGCCCGGTCACCCGCTCGGCGGCGTCCTCGGGGCCGTACGTCCAGGCGCCGCCGAGTTCGGGCCCGCCGGTCAGTTCGATCCGGAACTCCCGCTCGGGTGGGCGAAGTCCGTGTACGGAATAGGCGTAGTCCCGGGCCCGGACACCGATCCGGGCCACGTGGCGCAGCCGGGCGGTGGGCCGGGGGTGTACACCGAGCGCGTCGGCGACGTCCTGTCCGTGCGCCCACGTCTCCATGATCCGGGCGCCGGCCATCGACGCGGCGCTCATCGGCGGGCCGTACCAGGGCAACCGCCCGCCCGACGGTACCGCCGCCAGCACCTTCGCCACGGTGTCCCGACCGGCGCGCCAGCCGGCCAGAATCCGGTCCGGCGGCGCCGCCGCGCCCTGTTCGGCGCCTCGGTCCACGAAGCCGTCCGGATCGGCCGAGGCATCCGCGACGCCGGCGGCGAAGCCGACCGGATCGGTCGCCGCGAGCCGGACCCGGTCGTCGGTCCAGGCCAGGTGGGCAATCTGATGGGCAATGGTCCACCCCGGCGCGGGCGTCGCCATGGCCCACTCCTCCGCCGCCAACCCGCCGACGAGCCGATCCAGCGCGGCCCCCTCCGCCTCCAGGTCACCCACAACAGCCACAAGATCCACCATCACCCGGCTCCTCCCACACCACCGCCCCCACCCAACCCTGCCGGCCCCCCACCGGGCAACGGCACGCCGAGCCGAAACCACCAAACCCCACACACGGCCCCGA